>NZ_LZJX01000118.1:0-91800 GCF_001667595.1 Mycobacterium sp. E2989
TCGACGCCTCGGTGCCCGCCGAGCTCGCAGCGCCGCGCGTGTTGGCCGAGGCGTCCGGCGCCGACGGGGTCTGGGGTGGGTGCGTGGTGCGCACGGTGTTGAGGTTGGTGCGGAAGGTGATGGTGTCGTCGGTGTCGCGTTGCAGGGTGCCGGTGCTGATGTATTTGGTTCCGTGCTGGGCGGTGTGCAGGGTGTCGAGGATGGCTTGGGTGAGGAGGGGGTGGGGGCTGATTTCGATGAAGGTGTGGTGTGTGGTGCCGGCGTGGGTGATGGCCTGTTGGAAGTGGACGGGGTTGCGCATGTTGGTGGCCCAGTGTTGGGCGTCGAAGGTGGGCGCGGTGGTGGGGTCGGCGTAGGTGGTGGACAGGATCGCGGTGGTGGGGGGTTGGGGGGTCAGGTCGGCCAGTTGTTCGCGCATCAGGGGTTGCAGGGGGTCCATGGCCGGGTTGTGCGGGGCGACTTCGATGTTGACCCGGCTGGCGAACCGGTTCTGGGCGCGCACGGTAGTGATGAGTGCGTCGATGTGTGCGGTGGGCCCGGCGATCACGGTTTGGCGGGGGGAGTTGTAGATGCCCAGGGTGACCTGGGGGTGGGCGGCGATGAGGTCTTCGGTGGCGGCGGCGTCGAGTTCGAGCAGGGCCATGGCGCCCTGGCCGGACAGCGGGGCCATCAGCGCCGAACGGGTGGCGGTCACGCGCAGGCCCTGGGCGGGGGTCAGGGCGCCGGCGACCACGGCGGCGGCGACTTCGCCCATCGAGTGGCCGATGACCAGATCGGGGGTGATGCCATAGGAGCGCCACAGCGCGCTCAGCGCCAGCTGCATGCCGAACACCCCGAGCTGGATCTGCTCGATACCGACCAGCTCGGTGCCGGTGGCGATCACCTCGTGCAGCGAAAACCCGGCCTGGGCCACGAAATCGGGGTCCAGCTCGGCCAGCGCGGCGGCGAAGGCGGGTTCCTCGGCCAACAGCTGACGGCCCATGCCGGCCCACTGCGAACCGCGACCGGAATACACAAACACCGTGCCCGGCCCGACATTCTCGGCCGGGGCCACCACCCCTGGGGCGTGCTGGCCGGCGGCCAGCGCCCGCAACCCGGCCACCGCCGCGCCCCGATCCCGGGCCACCACCGTGCCAAAACGCGCCGCCCGCGAGCGGTGATGATTGAGCGTGTGGGCCACCTCCGCCAGCCCCACCCCGGCCCCGGCACCGTCCATCCACTCGGCCAACACCACCGCCGTGGCCGCCACCCGCTGCGCCGTCTTACCCGACACCACCAACGTCGACACCCCACCCACGGGATCGGCGTCGTCGACCGGCGCCAGTTCCGGGCCCTGTTCGATGATCGCGTGCGCATTCGTCCCGCCCAGCCCGAACGAGGACACCGCCGCGCGGCGCGGACCCGAATCCGACGGCCATTCGATGTTTTCGACGGGCACGAAGAGCCGGGTCGACGACGCGTCGATGGCCGGATTCCATTGGGAGAAGTGCAGATTCGGTGGAATTTGGCCGCGCTGCACCGCCAGCACCGCCTTGATGAAGCCGGCCACCCCGGACGCGGCCTCCAGGTGGCCGATGTTGGTCTTGACCGCGCCCAGCGCGCAGGAGCCCGCGCCGCGGCCGTAAGTGGCTGCCAGCGCCTCGAATTCGATCGGGTCGCCCAGTGCCGTTCCGGTCCCGTGGGTCTCCACGTAGTTCACGCTTTCCGGCGCCAGGTCGGCCGAGCGCAGCGCGTCGGCGATAACATCGCACTGGGCGGCCGTGTTGGGCGCGGTGATGCCGTTCGAGCGCCCGTCGGAGTTGACCGCCGAGCCGCGCACGACGGCCAACACCCGATCGCCGTCGCGCACCGCGTCGGTCAACCGCTTGAGCACCACCACGCCCGCGCCCTCACCGCGCACGAACCCATCGGCCGCCGCGTCGAAGGTGGCGCACCGTCCGCGCGGTGACAACAGACCCCATGCCGAGATGGCGATCTGGGTTTCGGGACGCAGGGTCACGCTGACCCCGCCGGCCAGGGCCAGGTCGCTCTCGCGGGATCGCAGGCTTTGGCAGGCCAGGTGGATCGCCGCCAAGGACGATGAACATGCGGTGTCCACCGCCACCGCCGGGCCGCGCAGACCCAGCAGATACGAAATCCGGCCGGCGGTGATGCTGTGCGAATTTCCCGTTCCCGTGTAGGCGTCCACGCGCTCGGGGCTGGAGGCCAGCATGGACTGGTATTCGTTGAAGTAGGCGCCGATCATCACGCCGGTTCGCGTATCGGCCAGCGAATCCGTTGGGATGCCGGCATGTTCGAGGGCCTCCCAGGCGACCTCGAGCGTCATCCGCTGCTGCGGGTCCATCGACGCGGCCTCGCGCGGCGTGATGCCGAAGAATTCCGCGTCGAAGCCCGCGATGTCGGGCACGAACCCGCCCCACTTGGTGGTCATGTGACCGGGCGTCAGGGGGTCGGGACTGTAGAACGCCTCCGCGTCCCACCGGTCCGCCGGGATCCCCGAAATCGCATTCCGGCCCTCGACCAACAACTCCCAGAAGCTGTCCGGTCCCGTCACACCGCCCGGGAATCGGCACCCGATTCCCACCACGGCGACCGGTTCCGCGGTCACCGTGCGTGCGGCGCGGGCGAATTCTTCGGACAGGGCGGTGCGCTGCTGCGCCGTCATGCCCGAGACGCGGCTGAAGAGACTGCGCATCAAGCGGGCTCCTCGGCGGTGACGGACGACGACTCGATGCGATCGAACAGGCTGTCCAACGTGCTTCCCGCCGAGGCGGATAACGCCGCGATCTCGTCGTGTCCGGATTCCGTGGTGGGCGCGACCATCTTGGTGAGCTGGTCGGCCAACGCGGAGACGGTGGGATGGTTGAACAGCATGATCGTCGAGATTTCGACACCGACCAGGTTTTCGGCCTCCCGGCGAATCGCCATGGCCATCAGGGAATTCAGGCCGAGCTCGGCGAGCGGGCGGTCGTTTTCCAGCTCCGGTTCGGGAATGCGCAACTCGCGGGCGACGATGGCGCGCAGCCCGCTTTGTAACTCCGCGCGCACCTGTGCCGACGTCAGATGTGACCAATCCCGCGCCGGGATCACCGATGCGCCCTCGGAGTCGGCCAACAGGTCGTCGACGATGCGCAGCGAGCCGCGCATCCGGTAGGCCTCGGCCAGCAGTGGCCAGTCCGCGTCCACCACCACCGGGTGCGGACCGGCCGCCGGGTTCATCGCCAACGGCAGCGCCGCGATGGCGACGTCGTCGTCCATGGGTACCAGTCCGGTTCCCACGCTCACCTGGCCGGCGTCGCCGTCGCTGTCGGCCAGGGATTTCCACAGCCCCCAATTGATCGTGGTGGCCGGAAGGCCAAGGGCGCGCCGGGCGTATGCCAGGGCGTCCAGGTAGCCGCTGGTGGCGGTGTAGTGGGCCAGCCACCGCGAACCGGTGAGGCCGGAGATCGAGGAGAACAACACGAAGTGGCGCACCGGGGTGGTCAGCGACAGCCGGTGCAGCACCGCGGCGGCGTCGAGCTTGGGCGCGAACATCGCGGCGACGTCGTCATCGGTCATCTCGTCGAGCAGCACCGGGCGTCCGGCATAGGCGGCCAGATAGATGCCTTCCAGGCGCGGCAGGTCGGCGCCGAACCGGCCGAACAGCTCGGCCATCGCGGCGCCATCGGCCGCGTCGGCCGCGACGGTGACGAGGTTGATCCCCGTGGTGGCAAGGCTTTCGGCCAGCTCGCGGAGTCGCTGGCCGGGATTGCGCGACACCGCGACGATGGTCGTGGCGCCCATGCGGGCCAGCTGGCGGATCAGGTGCGGGCCGATGTTGCCGGTGGCGCCGATGACGAGCTGGCAAGCGCCACCGTCCAACGCGACCGGTTCGATGGGCAGGGCGCGGCGCTGCAGGCGCGGGACGTGACGGTCACCCCGGCGGTAGACGACTTGGTCTTCCCCGTCGGCGCCGGACGCCTCGGCCAACACGCGCGGCGCTGCGAGCTCGGCGGGCACCGAGGCGTCGAAATCGATTATGCCGCCCCAGATTTCGGGGTGTTCCAGGGCGAGGGTGCGGCCCAATCCCCAGAGCACCCCGTGGCTGGGGTTGGCGCGGTCGCCCTCGGTGATGGGTTGGGCGTTGCGGGTGACGATGAACAACTTGGCCGGCGACGTCGCGGCGGCCACCCCACCGGCGTTGTCGCGCAAGGCTTCTCGGGCCCCGTCCGGCGCGCGTGCCGGCAACGGCAACGGCAACCACCGTCCGCTCGATGACTGGTCCTATGAGGTGGCGTGGCCCGCGCGGCCCCTCGCCGACGGAGGATCGTCGACCGCGGGCGGCGACCGGTGGCTGGTGCTGGGCGACACCGATCTGGCCGCCGAACTGAGCCGCATCACGGGTTCCCGCGTCGACGGGTGGGCTTGCACCGACGACGCGGCCTTCCTCGGCGCGCTGGACGGTGTCGACCGAGTGGTGTACGCACCGCCCGCCTCCGATGCGTCAGTCCCGTTGGCCTATCGGCTGTTTCATGAGGCGCGCCGGATCGCCGCGGCGATGGCCGCCGCGGGGTCGCCGGCCAAGTTGTTCATCGTCACCCGCAACGCCCAACCCATCACCGAGGGCGACCGCGCCAACCCCAGCCACGGGGTGCTCTGGGGATTGGGCCGCACCCTCGCCCTGGAACACCCCGAAATCTGGGGCGGCATAATCGATTTCGACAGCTCGGTGCCGGCGCAGCCGTTGGTGCGCCGGGTGCTGGACGAGGCGGCCGCGACCGACGGGGACGACCAGGTCGTCTACCGGTCCGGAGCGCGCCACGTGCCCCGGCTGCACCGGCGCCCGCTGCCCACCGAATCGGTGACGCTGGACGCCGGCGCCGGCCAGTTGGTCATCGGCGCCACCGGCAACATCGGCCCGCACCTGATCCGCCAGCTGGCCCGCATGGGCGCCGGGACCGTCGTGGCGGTGTCGCGCAATCCCGGCCAGCGACTGCGCGAGTTGGCCGAAAACCTTGCCACCACGGGAACCGAATTGGTCACCGTGGCCGCCGACGCCACCGACGAAGCCGCGATGAGGCGGCTGTTCGACCGGTTCGGCGCCGATCTGCCGCCGCTGGAAGGCATTTACCTGGCGGCGTTCGCCGGGCAGCCCGTCCTGCTGGACGAGATGACCAACGACGACGTCACCGCGATGTTCGCGCCCAAGCTCGACGCCGCCGCGGTGTTGCACCGGCTGTCTCTGGAGACGCCGGTGCGCCACTTCGTGTTGTTCTCCTCGATCTCCGGTCTAACCGGTTCGCGGTGGCTGGCCCACTACACCGCCACCAGCGGCTACCTGGACGCCCTGGCATACGCGCGCCGCGTGATGGGGTTGGCGGGGACGACCGTCAACTGGGGACTGTGGAAGTCGCTGGCCGACGCCGAACAGCAATTCGGCCAGGTCAGCATGGGATCCGGGTTGCTGCCGATGGACGACGAGGTCGCCATCGGCGCGCTGCCGCGGGTCATGAGCCAGGCCGCCGGCGTGCATTCGGTGGTGGTGGACGCGGACTGGCCGCTGCTGGCGGCCGCCTACCGGACCCGCGGTTCGCTGCGCATCGTCGACGACCTGCTGCCGGCACCGGGCGAAACGTCAACGTCGGCAAGCGAATTCCGGGTTGCCCTGGGCAAGTGCCCGCTCCAGCGCCGGCACGACATGCTGCTCGATCATGTCGGCGCGCTGGCGGCCAAGGTGATGGGGCTGCCCGCGGGCGAGTCCCTGGACCCCTCGACCGGCTTCTTCCAGCTCGGGATGGACTCGCTGATGAGCGTGACGCTGCAGCGCGCGTTGTCGGACAGCCTCGGCGAACCGCTGCCTGCCTCGGTCATTTTCGACTACCCGACGGTGTACGCGCTCGCCGACCAGCTGGCGACGATGCTGCCCGAGCTCACCGCGCCGGACACCGAACCCGACGCCGACGTCTACGACGAACTCTCCGAAGCCGAGTTGTTGGAACAACTTTCCGACAGACTAAGAGGAACGCGATGACCACCTCGACACCGGACCGCCGGGCGATCATCACCGAGGCGCTGCACAAGATCGACGATCTCAGCGCCCGGCTGGAGATCGCCGAGAAGGCGGGCACCGAACCGATCGCGGTCATCGGGATGGGCTGCCGGCTGCCCGGCGGGGTGGGAAACCCGGACCAATTCTGGCAACTGCTGCGCGACGGGCGCAGCGGCATCGTGCGGGTGCCGCCCGAACGCTGGGACGCCGACGCCCTCTACACCGACGACCACACGGTCCCGGGGACGATCTGCAACCGCGAAGGCGGCTTCCTATCCGGTTGGGAGCCGGACGAATTCGACGCGGAGTTCTTCTCCATCACCCCGCGCGAGGCGGCGGCGATGGACCCGCAACAGCGGCTGTTCCTCGAGGTCGCGTGGGAGGCGCTGGAAGACGCGGGCATTCCCCCGCACACCGTTCGCGGCACCCAGACCTCGGTTTTCGTCGGCGTCACCGCCTACGACTACATGCTCACCCTCTCCGAAGCGATGCGGCCGGAGGAACTCGACGCCTACGTCCTGACCGGCAACTCCGCGAACTTCGCCGCGGGCCGGATGGCGTATCTGCTCGGTGCCCGCGGCCCCGCCGTCGTCCTCGACACCGCGTGCTCGTCGTCGCTGGTGGCCATCCACCTGGCCTGTCAGAGCCTGCGCTGGAACGAAAGTGACACCGCGCTGGTCGGCGGGACCAACCTGTTGCTGAGCCCGGGCACCAGCATCGCCTGCTCGCGGTGGGGCATGCTGTCGCCGGACGGGCAATGCAAGACGTTCGACGCCGGCGCCGACGGGTACGTGCGCAGCGAGGGCTGCGGGGTGGTGGTGCTCAAGCGGTTGTCCGACGCGCAACGGGACGGCAACCGCATCCTCGCGGTGGTGCGCGGTTCGGCGGTCAATCAGGACGGCGCCAGCAGCGGGGTCACCGTTCCCAACGGCCCGGCGCAGCAGGCGCTGCTCCGCCAGGCGCTGACGTCGGCCAGGTTGACGCCGTCCGACATCGACTACATCGAGGCCCACGGCACGGGCACCCCGCTCGGCGACCCGATCGAACTCGACTCGCTGAGCAAGGTTTTCGCCGACCGGGACGGCCGGCCCCCGCTGGTGTTGGGGGCGGTCAAGACCAACCTCGGGCACCTGGAGGCCGCGGCCGGCATCACCGGGTTCATCAAGACCGTGCTGGCCGTCAAGAACGCGCGCATCCCGCGTAACCTGAACTTCCACACGCTGACCCCGCACGCCAGTGCGGATGTGTCGCGGCTGACCATCGGCACCGAGGACATGGAGTGGCCGGCGACGGGGCAACCCCGCCGGGCCGGCGTGTCGTCGTTCGGCGTGAGCGGGACCAACGCGCACGTGGTGATAGAGCAAGCACCCGAACGGGTTCCGGCTCCGAGTGCGGACCGGCCGGTGGTGTCGACCCTGGTGGTGTCGGGCAAGACGCCGCAGCGGGTGGCGGCGACGGCCGCGGTGCTGGCCGACTGGCTGGACGGCCCCGGCGCCGAGGTGGCGCTGGCCGACGCGGCGCACACGCTCAACCACCACCGGCCGCGGCACGCCAGCTTCGCCACGCTGGCCGCCGCCGATCGGGACCAGGCGGTCGCGGGATTGCGGGCGCTGGCCGCCGGTGAGCCGGCCCCTGGCCTGGTGGGTTGCCGCGAGGGGGCGGTGGGGCCGGGCACGGTGTTCGTGTATTCCGGTCGGGGCTCGCAGTGGGCCGGCATGGGCCGCCGGCTGCTCGCCGACGAACCGGCCTTCGCCGCGGCGATCGCCGAGCTGGAACCCGATTTCGTGGCCCAGGCGGGGTTTTCGCTGCACGACGTGATCGCCACCGGCAAGGAGCTCGTCGGCATCGAACAGATCCAGCTGGGGCTGATCGGGATGCAGCTCGCGCTGACCGCGCTGTGGCGGTCCTACGGGATCACCCCCGACCTCGTCATCGGCCATTCCATGGGCGAGGTGGCCGCCGCGGTGGTCGCCGGTGCGCTCACCCCCGCCGAGGGATTACGGGTGACCGCGACGCGTTCGGCGTTGATGGCGCCGCTGTCCGGGCAAGGCACTATGGCCGCGCTCGAGCTCGACGCCACCGCCACCGAGGCGCTGATCGCCGACCATCCGCAGGTGAGCTTGGCGATCTACGGCTCGCCACGCCAAACCGTCATCGCCGGGCCGACCCAGCAGATCGACGAGCTCATCACCAGGGTCCGCGCCCGCAACCACTTCGCCGGGCGGGTCAACATCGAAGTGGCCCCGCATAATTCGGCGATGGACCCCCTGCAGCCCCTGATGCGATCGCAACTGGCCGACCTCGCCCCACGCCCACCGGCCATCCCGATCCTGTCCACCACCTACGCGGACCTCGACAGCCGCCCGGTCTTCGACGCCGAACACTGGGCCACCAACATGCGCAACCCCGTCCGCTTCCAGCAGGCGATCGAAGCCGCGGGCGCCGCGCATCACACCTTCATCGAAGTCAGCGCCCACCCCTTGCTCACTCACGCTATCGGCGAAACCCTGTCCGGCCGTGGGGGTTCCGGCTACCTGTCCATCGGCACCCTGCAGCGCGACGGTCACGACACCCTGACCTTCCACACCAACCTCAACACCGCCCACGTCAGCCGCCCACCGCAAACGCCCCACCCGCCCGAACCGCACCCCGCGCTGCCCACCACCCCGTGGCGGCACACCCGGCACTGGATCTCCCCCACCGCCGGCGGGCACCACGCGCCGGACACCCACCCCCTGCTCGGCACCGGGGTCACCGATCCGACCAGTGGCACCCGGATCTGGGAAAGCGAGCTCGGGCCGAACCTGCTGTGGCTCGGTGATCACGTCATCGACGATCTCTGCGTGCTGCCGGGTGCGGCCTACGCCGACATCGCCCTCGCGGCGGCGATCGACGCGTTCGCGAACCCCGACGCCGGGCCCTGGATGATCCGCGATCTCAGCCTGGACCGCATGCTGCACGTCGGTGACGGCGCCGTTCTGGTGACGACACTCACCGGGGACGAGCGGGCGTGCCGCGTCGAAATGCGCACGCGCGACGCCGCTTCCGGGTGGGTCAAACACGCCACCGCCACCCTCACCCGGGAAACCGAACACGCGCTACCCCAGCCGCCGGCCGACGAACCCGCCGCGACCGCTCTCGACCCCGACGAGCTCTATGCGCGGTTGCGCATGGCGGGGCAACAACACGGGCCGGCCTTCCGCGGGATCGAGGGCCTGGCCGTCACCCAGTCCGGTGCCGCCCGCGCGGACGTGCGGTTGCCCGCGCCGGCCAGGACGGGATCCCGCAACCTGGTGCTGCACCCGGTCATGATGGACATCGCGGTGCAGGCGCTCGGGGCCACGCGCGCCGCGACCGAGCTGGCCGACGGGCAGAGCGCCCGCGAAACCCTGGTTCTTCCCGTGCGTTTCGCCGGCATCCACGTGTACGGGAACGTGGCCGACGGCGTGCGCTCGTTCGGCTCGCTCGCCCCCACCGACAATCCGGACCGGCTGGTCGGCCACGTCGTGCTGACGGATCGGGACGGTCGCGTGCTGCTCGTCATCGACGAGGTCGAGATGGCGGTGCTCAGGTCTGGCGGCGGCGCAACGGAACTCAGCGCCCGCCTGTTCGCGCTGCAGTGGGAGCCCGCCGCCCTGGACAAGCCGGCCGGGCGGCTCGGCGGCCTGCTGATGATCGGGGACACGGACAACGGCGACCCGCTGCCGCCCGCGCTGCGGTCGGCGCTGCGCGACGGCGTCGACGAGCTCGAGCTGGTCTCCCCGACCGACGCGGCGCGGCTGCGCGCGACCGTCACCCGCACCCCGTGGGACGCCATCGCCCTGATCTGCCCGCCGCGGCCCGTCGACGAATCGCTGCCCGAGAAGGCCCAGCTGGATTTGGCGCAGGCGCGCACGCTGCTGATCGCCGACATCGCGAAGACGGTGACGCGGATGGGCGCCCGCAACAGCCCTCGGCTGTTCGTCGTCACCCGCGGCGCCCAGCAGCTCGATCCCGCCGATCGGGTCACATTGGCGCAGACGGGGATTCGCGGCATCGCACGGGTGCTCACCTTCGAGCATCCGGAATTCAAGCCCACGCTGATCGACGCCGACTCCGACGGCGTGGATTCGCTCGCCGGTCTGGCCGCCGAGCTGCTCGCCGGGTCGGACCACGACGAGATCGCCCTGCGCGGCGGGCAGCGCTATGTCAACCGGGTGGTGCCCGCGCCCACCACCGGAACCGGTGCCCTCGCGCCCGAACCCCGCCGCACCGCGGTGGACCTGGACGCCGGTGGCGCCGTGCGGCTGCAGACCGACCAGCCCGGACGCCTGGACGCCCTGAACATCCACGCGGTCAAGCGGATTCCGCCGGGGCCCGGTCAGGTCGAGGTTCGCGTCGTCGCGGCGGGCCTGAACTTCAGCGACGTGCTCAAGGCGATGGGCGTGTACCCCGGGCTGGGCGGGGCCCCGCCCGTGATCGGTGGCGAGTGCGTCGGCCTCGTCACCGCCGTCGGCCCGGACGTCGACTCCGTCCGGATCGGGCAGCGCGTGATCGCCTTCGGCCCCGGCACTTTCGCCACGCACGTGACCACGCTTGCCGACCTCGTCGCGCCCGTGCCCGACGCGCTGCCGGACGGCGAGGCGGCCGCGTTCGGCATCGCCTACCTGACCGCCTGGCATTCCCTGTGTGAGGTCGGGCGGCTCGCCCCCGGCGAACGCGTGCTCATCCACTCCGCCACCGGCGGTGTCGGACTGGCCGCCGTCTCGATCGCCCGGATGGTCGGGGCACGGATCTACGCGACGGCCGGCTCGGACGCGAAACGCGACATGCTGCGCGGCCTTGGCGTCGAGTACGTCGGTGACTCGCGGAGCGTGGATTTCGCCGACGAGATACGCGACATCACCGACGGCTGCGGCGTGGACGTGATCCTCAATTCCCTTCCGGGCGAAGCCATTCAACGCGGCGTCGAGCTCCTCGCCCCCGGCGGCCGGTTCATCGAACTGGGCAAGAAGGACGTCCACGCCGACGCCGGCCTGGGGTTGGCCGCCCTGGCGAAGAGCGCCTCCTTCGCCGTGGTGGACCTCGACCTGAACCTCAAACTGCAACCGGCGCGCTACCGCCGCATGCTCGCCGACATCCTGCGGCACGTGTCGCAGGGCGCCCTGCAGGTGCTGCCGGTCACCGAGTTCGGTCTGCGCGACGCGGCCGACGCGTTCGCGCTGATGGCCTCCGGTCGGCACACCGGCAAGATCGTCGTCTCGATACCGGCCGGCGGCAGCATCGACGCGGTCGCCGCACCACCACCGCACCCGCTGGTCAGCCCGGACGGCGGCTACCTCATCGTCGGCGGCATGGGCGGCCTCGGGTTCGTCGTCGCGCGGTGGCTGGTCGAGCAGGGCGCGGGACTGGTTGTGCTGAACGGACGTTCGGCCCCCGCCGCCGACGTCGCCGCCGCGATCGCGGAGCTCACCGCCGCGGGGGGCCGCATCGAGGTGGTGACCGGCGACATCGCCGAGCCCGGCACGGCCGATCGACTGGTGCGGGCGGTCGAAGACGCCGGCTTGCGGCCCGCCGGAGTCCTGCACAGCGCCATGATCCTCGACGACGAGATCGTGCTGAACATGTCCGAATCGGCCGTGCGGCGCGTGTTCACCCCGAAGGTCGCGGGCAGCTGGCTGCTGCACCGGGCCACCGCGCACCTGGATCTCGACTGGTGGTTGACGTTCTCGTCGGTGGCCTCCCTGCTGGGCGCGCCCGGCCAGGGCGCGTACGCAGCCGCCAACTCCTGGGTCGACGGCCTGGTCGCCCACCGGCGCTCCGCCGGGCTACCCGCCGTCGGAATCAACTGGGGCCCATGGGCGGAGGTCGGCCGTGCCCAGTTCTTCGCCGACCTCGGCGTCGCGATGATCACGGTCGAACAAGGCCTGGAAGCGATGCAGCTGGCCCTGGCGGCCGACCGCGCGCGCACCGGAGTGTTCAGCCTCGACGCGCGGCAGTGGTTCCAGTCCTTCCCCGCCGCGGCCGGTTCGTCGCTCTTCGCCCACCTGCACGACTCGGCCGGCGAACGGCGCGCCGGTGGGGGTGCCATCCGTGCCGAGCTGGACGCCACCGACGCCGGTGAGCGCCCGGCCCGCCTCGCGGCCGTGATCGCCGACGAGATCCGGGCGGTGTTGCGCTCGGCCGACCCGATCGATCCCGGCCGCCCGATGGAGTCGCTCGGCCTCGACTCGCTGATGGCGCTCGAATTGCGCAACCGGCTCGAATCCAGCCTGGGCACAACGCTGCCGGCCGCCCTGGTCTGGGCGTACCCGACGATCACCGACCTCGCGGGCGCACTGTGCGAGCGGTTGGGTTACGCGTCACCGACCGACGAGGAGCGTCACCCCGACGGGGAGGCCGAGCTATCGGACGAGGAGATGGAATTGCTGTCCGATCTGGTGGCGGCGAGCGAGCTGGAGACCGCGACGGGGGGCGGCGAGCAATGACGAGCATCGCCGAACGCGCGGCGCAGATGTCGCCCAAAGCCCGCGAGGTCCTCGCCCGTGAGCTCGTGCGCGCGGGCACGGCGTTCCCAACCGACATCGCCGAACCGGTGGCCGTGGTCGGCATCGGCTGCCGGCTGCCCGGCAAAGTGTCTGGGCCGGAGAGCTTTTGGCAGCTGCTGCTCGACGGCCGCGACGCCGTCGGCGAGGTGCCCCCCGACCGGTGGGACGCCGACGCGTTCTACGACCCCGACCCGCAGGCGCCGGGCCGGATGACGACGAAGTGGGGTGGTTTCGTCGACGACGTCGCGGGTTTCGACGCCGATTTCTTCGGCATCACCCCCCGCGAAGCGATCGCGATGGACCCGCAGCAGCGCATCCTGCTCGAGGTCGCGTGGGAAGCGCTCGAACACGCCGGCATGCCCCCGGATTCGTTGAGCGGCAGCCGAACCGCCGCGCTGATGGGCGTGTCGGCATGGGACTACACCATCCTCAACCTCGAGCGGCGTGCCGAGATCGACGCGTACCTGAGCACCGGTAACCCGCACAGCGCCGCGGTGGGCCGGATCTCCTACCTGTTGGGGCTGCGCGGCCCGGCGGTGGCCGTCGACACCGCCTGCTCGTCGTCGTTGGTCGCGATCCATTTGGCCTGCCAGAGCCTGCGGCTGCGGGAAAGCGACACTGCACTCGCCGGCGGCGTGCACCTGTCGCTGTCCCCGTTCACCAGCATCGCCCTGTCCAAGTGGTCGGCCCTGTCACCGACGGGCCGGTGCAAGACCTTCGACGCCCTGGCCGACGGGTTCGTGCGCAGCGAGGGCTGCGGCGTGGTGGTGCTCAAGCGGTTGTCCGACGCCACCCGCGACGGCGATCGCGTACTCGCCGTGGTCCGCGGTTCGGCCATCAACCAGGACGGCCGGTCCAACGGCATGACCGCGCCGAACGCGGCGGCGCAGCGCGACGTGATCACGACCGCCCTGCGCCAGGCCGACGTCACGGCGGACAGCGTCAACTACGTCGAAACCCACGGCACGGGAACCGTACTGGGCGATCCGATCGAGTTCGAGGCGCTGGCCGCGACGTACGGGCTTGCGAAAGGTCAGAGCGAGGGCGGCTGCGCGCTCGGGGCGGTCAAGACCAACCTCGGGCATCTCGAGGCCGCCGCCGGGGTCACCGGATTCATCAAAGCCATCCTGGCCGTGAACCGGGGAGTCATCCCACCGAACCTGCACTTCACCCGGTGGAACCCGGCGATCGACGCGTCGTCGACCCGCCTGTTCGTGCCGACCGAGGGCACCGCATGGCCGACGGCCGGCATCCGCCGGGCCGCGGTTTCCTCGTTCGGCCTCAGCGGCACCAACGCGCACGTGGTGGTCGAGCAGCCGCCCGCCCCGGCGGACCCGCAGGCGCGCCCCGCGCCGACGGTGTCGACGCTGGTGGTGTCCGGCAAGACCCCGCAGCGGGTGGCGGCGATGGCCGCCACGCTCGCCGACTGGCTGGGCGGCCCCGGCGCGGCGACGCCGCTGGCCGACGTCGCGCACACGCTGACTTCCCGCCGGGCACAACACCCTTGGCGCGCGACCGTGGTGGCCCGCGATGGCGCCGCCGCGGTGGCGGGGTTGCGCGCCCTGGTCGCCGGCGCCCCGGCGCCCGGGGTGCAGGGCCCGGTCGAATCGACCCGCCGCCCCGGCACGGTGTTCGTCTACTCCGGCCAGGGCGCGCAATGGGCCGGCATGGGCCGCCGGCTGCTGGCCGACGAGCCCGCCTTCGCGGCGGCGATCGCCGAGCTGGAACCGGATTTCGTTGCCCAGACCGGCTTTTCGCTGCACCAGACGCTGGCCGAGGGGCGAGCGGTCGCCGGCATCCAGAACATCCAGCCGGTGCTGGTGGCCGTCCAGCTCGCGCTGACCGCGCTGTGGCGCCACTACGGGATCGAGCCCGACGCGGTGATCGGGCACTCCATGGGTGAGGTTTCCGCCGCGGTGGTGTCGGGGGCGCTCACCCCGGCGGAGGGGCTGCGGGTGATCGCCACCCGGTCGGCGCTGATGGCCCGGTTGTCCGGGCAGGGCGCGATGGCGTTGCTCGAACTCGACGCCGAGGCGGCCGGGGAACTGATCACCGACCACCCGCAGGTGACGCTGGCCGTGCACGCCTCGCCGCGCCAATCGGTGATCGCCGGCCCACCCGATCAGGTGGACGCGGTCATCGCGGCCGTGGCCGCCCGCAACCTGCTGGCGCGCCGCATCGAGGTCGACGTGGCCTCCCACCACCCGATCATCGATCCCATCCTGCCCGAATTGCGTTCGGCGCTGGCCGATTTGGCGCCCAAAACACCGACCATCCCGATGATCAGCACCACGAGTCCGGCGCCCGGCCCGTTGCTCGACGCCGACTATTGGGCGGACAACCTGCGCAACCCGGTGCGCTTCCATCAAGCCGTCAGCCAGGCCGGCGCCGAGAAGCACACCTTCATCGAGATCAGCCCCCACCCGCTGCTCACCCACGCCATCGCCGACACCCTCGGCGCCGCCGCGCACGCCGTTGGCACCCTGCACCGCGACACCGACGACACGATCACCTTCCACGGCCAGCTGGCCGCCGTCTCGCCTCACCCGCCCGCCACGGACCGCGGTCGCCTCGCCGAGCTCCCGGTGACGCCGTGGCAGCACACCCAATTCTGGGTCGCCGACCGGTCCGGGATGTCGGAGTCGGTCGCCGGCCACCCGCTGCTGGGGACCCACGTCGAAGTGCCGTCCAGCCACGATCACGTGTGGCAGGCCGACGCCGGCACCGCGGTGTCCCCCTGGCTCGCCGACCACAAGGTGTTCGGGCAAGCCGTGCTGCCGGGCGCGGCGTTCGCCGAGATCGCCCTGGCCGCCGCGAGCGAAGCGCTGGCCGTCCCCGTTGGCAGCGTGTCGATCAACCAGCTCGAAGTCGAGCAGATGCTCAACCTCGGCGACCACACGCGGCTGACCACCCAGCTGACCCGGGGCGCCGACGACAAGACCCGGATCGAGATCTACTCGCGGTCGGGCGGCGGCTGGACCAGGCACGCCACCGCGCACGCCGAGACCCGGGCGTCGGACGCCCCTCCCGACGCGCCCCCACCCATCGGAGACGCCGGACCGGCGATCAACCCCGCCGACCTGTACGGCGTGCTGCGCCACGCCGGCCAATACCACGGCCCCGCCTTCGCGGCGCTCGCCGAGATCCACCGGCTGCCCGGCGGTTTCGTGGAATCCGAGATCGTCCTGCCCGACGAGGCGCCCCGGCATCCGGGTTTCCGGCTGCATCCGGTCCTGCTGGACGCGGCGCTACAAAGCCTGGCCGCCGCGATGCCGGACGACGAACTCGCCGGCTCCGCCGAGGCCAGTTATCTTCCGGTGTCCTTCGACGCCATCCGGGTCTACGGTGACCCGGGCCGGCGGGCCCGCTGCCGGGCCCAGCTGAGCAATCTCGACGAGGGCGGCGTGGGCAAGCTCGGCCGGATCATTTTGACCGACGACGCCGGGACGGTCACGGCGGAGATCAACGACATCTATCTGCGTCGCGTCGAACGCCGCAGCGTGCCGCTTCCGTTGTCGCAGAAGGTCTTCGACACCACCTGGGTGACCGAGCCGATCGCCGCCGGGCGGGACGAGACCCCCGGCAGCTGGCTGGTGCTCACCGACGGCGGTGCCGCCGACCGCGCGGAGGCCTTCGCCGCGGGCTGGCGCTCACCGGCACGCCGGCTGGTCACCGCCGACCTGCACGACGAGGCCGCCGTGCTCGCCGCGTTCGCCGACACCGCGGGCGACCCCGCGCACCCGCCCGTCGGCGTGGTCGTGTTCGCGGCACCCAGCCCCGGCGTCACGGACGGCGGCATCGACCAGGCCCGCGAAACGGTATGGGCGGTCTCGACCGTCGTCCGCGCGATCGTCGGCGGCTGGCACGGTCAATCACCGCGGCTCTGGCTGATCACCGAGGGCGGCCTCGCCGTGCACGACGAGGCCGGCCAGCCCGGGGTCGGCGCGCTGAAGGGCCTGGTGCGGGTCCTTGCCTACGAGCATCCCGAGCTGCGCACCACGCTGGTCGACCTCGAGGCCCACGGGGACCCGGGGGCGCTCAATACCGAACTGGCCGCGGCGATCTCGGGCCCGATGGACGACATCGTCGCGTGGCGGCGCGGCCAGCGCCACGTCGAGCGGCTCACCCGGGCGGTCATCGGCGAACCCACCATCCGAGACGTCGTCCGCCGCGGAGCGTCCTACATCGTCACCGGCGGACTGGGCGGCCTGGGCCTGGTCATGGCGCGGTGGCTGGTGGACGGCGGCGCGGGGCGGCTCGTCCTCAACGGCCGCAGCGAACCGTCGGAGCAGCAGCGCGCGGTCCTGGCCGAGCTGGAGCGCGGCGCCGAGATCGTGGTGGTCACCGGCGACGTCGCGGCCGAGGGCGTCGCCGAAGAGCTGGTGGCGGCCGCGGGCGAGACGAACCTGCGCGGCGTGTTGCACGCGGCCGCCGTGCTCGACGACAGCCTGGTGTTCTCCATGACAAAGGACAGCGTCGAACGGGTGTGGGCGCCCAAGGTCATCGGGGCGCTGCGCCTGCATCAGGCCAGCACGAACTGCGAATTGGATTGGTGGCTCGGGTTTTCCTCGACCGCCTCCATGCTGGGCGGGCCGGGACAGACCTCGTACGCGTGCGCCAGCGCGTGGCTTGACGCGCTGGTCGATTGGCGGCGGGCGGCGGGATTGCCTGCGGCGGTGATCAACTGGGGCCCGTGGGCGGAGGTGGGGCTCGCCCGCGCGTTGACCGGCGGCGCGCTCGATCCCATCACGCCCGCCGAGGGCACGGCGGCCATGGAGCCGCTGCTGGCCAGCGGCAGGTGCCACACCGGCGTGGGCCGGCTGCGGCCCGACCGGGCGCTGATCGCGTTCCCGGAGATCCGCAACCTCGGCTACTTCACCAACGTGGTCGCCGAGCTGGAAGCCGCGGGTGACGGCGGCGACTGGGCCGGTCCCGAAGCGCTGACCGGACTGGAACCCGGTGCGGCGCAAGCCCTGATGACCGAGCGGCTGCGCGCGCGCATCGCCGCGGTCATGGGGTACGCCGACAGCTCGGCCATCGACCCCGGCGTACCCCTCATCGAGTTGGGAATGGATTCCCTGATGGCCGTGCGAATTCGCAACTCCGCCCGCGCCGACTTCGGGGTCGAACCGCCGGTGGCCCTCCTGCTACAGGGCGCCTCGTTGCACGACCTCACGGCCGACCTGGTTCGCCAGCTCGGCCTGGCCGGCGACGGGCAGGCGGACGAGCAGAAAGACGCGGTTCGCGACCGGGCGCAGCAGCGCGCGGCCGCGCGCCAACAAGCCGCACTGCGGCGGAAGCGAGGACATCAAGCATGAGCACCAACGGGTCAACGGACCTGCCGCCCAACGCGATCGCGGTGGTCGGCATGGCCGGCAGGTTCCCCGGCGCCAACGACGTCTCAACATTCTGGGACAACCTGCGCCACGGCAAGGAGTCGATCGCCACGCTGTCCGAGCAGGAGCTCAAGGCCGCAGGCATCCCCGACGAGGTGCTGGCGAACCCGGCCTACGTGCGGCGCGCCCCCCTCGTCGACGGGGTGGACGAGTTCGACGCCGAGTTCTTCGGGTTCCCCCCGCAGTTCGCCCGGATGCTGGATCCCCAGCACCGGCTGTTCTTGCAGTGCGCGTGGCACGCGTTCGAGGACGCCGGCTGCGACCCCGCCGAGTTCGACGGCTCGATCGGCGTTTTCGGGACCAGCTCCCCCAGCGGCTATCTGCTGCACAACCTCTCGTCGCACCGCGCCCAGGACGCCTTCATGGGGACGGGCCTCAACTTCGAGCAGTTCAACCTGTTCCTGCAGAACGACAAGGACTTCCTGGCGACCCGGGTTTCGCACCAATTCGATCTGCGCGGGCCCAGTCTCACGGTCCAGACCGCATGCTCGTCGTCCCTGGTGGCGGTCCATCTGGCGTGCCAGAGCCTGCTCAGCGGCGAGTGCGACATGGCCCTGGCCGGCGGGGTGTCGCTGTCGGTCCCGCACCACGTCGGGTACTGGAACTCGCCGGGAGCCATGGTGTCCGCGGTCGGCCACTGCCGCCCGTTCGACGTGCGGGCCGACGGCACCGTCTTCGGCAGTGGCGTGGCCATCGTCGCGCTCAAGCCCCTGCAGGCCGCCCTCGACGCCGGCGACCGGGTGCACGCCGTCATCCGCGGATCGGCGATCAACAACGACGGATCGATGAAAATGGGCTACGCGGCGCCGAATCCGGCCGCGCAGGCCGACGTCATCGCCGAAGCCCACGCGGTCGCCGGCATCGACTCCGCGACCGTGAGCTATGTCGAAACACACGGAACCGGCACGCCGCTGGGCGATCCCATCGAGGTCCAGGGGTTGCGATCCGCCTTCGCCGTCTCGCAGACCCCCCGCCCGGGCCCCTGCGTCCTCGGGTCGGTCAAGTCCAACATCGGGCACCTGGAGGTGGCGGCCGGTGTGGTGGGTCTGATCAAGACCATTCTGTGCCTGCAGCACAAGGCGATTCCCGGCACGCTGCACTTCACCAGCCCGAACCCCGAGCTGCGTCTCGACGAGACCCCGTTCACCGTGACCAGCACCTACGACGCGTGGGAGTGGGACGGCGTGCGCAGGGCCGGGGTCAGCTCGTTCGGGGTGGGCGGCACCAACGCGCACGTCGTGGTGGAAGAGGCGCCCCCCGCCCCCGAGCGAGTGGCGCCCGCGGGTCCCCAGGTATTGCTGGTCTCGGCGCAAACCGCGGCGGCGCTTGACGGCTCGCGCGCCGCCCTCGCCGACGCGTTGGCCGCCCCGGGCGGCCCCGAACTGGCCGACGTCGCCCACACCCTCACCGGGCGCCGCAGGCACCGGCTCACCATGGCGGCCGTGGTGCACGACCGCGAGCACGCGGCCACGGTGCTGCGGGCGAGCGAGCACGACAACGCCTTCGTCGGCCAATCCCTGGACGGTGAGGCGGCCGCCGCCGATCGCGTCGTGTTCATGTTCCCGGGCCAGGGCGCCCAGCACGTCGGCATGGCCCGGGGCCTGTACGACACCGAGCCGGTGTTCGCCGAGCATTTCGACGCGTGCGCGGCGGGATTCGGCGACGAGATGGGCACCGATCTGAAGGCGCTGATATTCGGCGACGCCGCAACCGATCTGGAGCGGATCGACCGTTCCCAGCCCGCCTTGTTCACGGTCGAATACGCGCTGGCGCGGTTGGCCGAACACTACGGGCTACGCGCGGGGGCGTACATCGGCTACAGCACCGGTGAGTACATCGCGGCCACGCTGGCCGGGGTGTTCGACCTCGAGACGGCGATCAAGCTGGTGGCCTTGCGCGCCCGCCTGATGCACGAGTCCCCGCCCGGTGCCATGGTCGCCGTCGCGCTGGGTCCCGACGACCTCGCGGAGTTCCTCACCCCCGGGGTCGACCTGTCGGCCGTGAACGATCCCGGCAACTGCGTGGTCGCCGGCCCCAACGACGAGATTCGCGCCTTCACCCAGCGGCTGCGCGAGCGCGGCATAACCGCCCGGCGGGTGCGGGCCACCCACGCATTCCATTCCAGCGCAATGGATTCCATGGCCGCCGAATTCGGTGAATTCCTGTCCGGTGTCGAGCTTCGCCGCCCGGATACGCCCCTGCTCAGCAACCTCACCGGGACGTGGATGACGGACGAGCAGGTCACCGACCCGGCCAGCTGGGCGCGCCAAATCAGTTCCACGATCAAGTTCGCCGACGAACTCGACGCGCTGCTGACCGATCCCGACCGGGTCCTCGTCGAAGTCGGCCCCGGGGGCAGCCTGACGGGCTCGGCGATGCGGCACCCGAAGTGGTCGGACGGCCACCGCGCGGTTCGACTGATGCGGCATCCGATCCAGAACACCGACGACCGGGACACCTTCCTGCTCGGGCTCGGCCAACTGTGGGCGGCCGGGGTGCCGGTCGACTGGGAACCGCTGACCGGGCCGACGCCGACTCGGGTCTCCCTACCCGGTTACGCCTTTGCCCGCGAACGGCATTGGGTCGATCCCAAACCGCTCGCCTGGCTCGAGCGCCCCGCCGAGGCGCCCGGGGCGCCGGTCGCCGCCACCAACGGCGCCGCCCACGGCGACGCGTCGGCGAACGGGCAGTCGCACACCGAGGCCACGCTGCGGCAGATCTGGATGCAATGCCTGGGTCTGAACTCGATCGGCCGCAACGACAATTTCTTCGACCTCGGCGGCGACTCGCTGATCTCGATCGGCATCGCGACCAACGCCAGCAACGCCGGGCTGGACGTCACGCCGCAGGATCTGTACGGCAACCCGACCTTGGCCACCCTGGCGGCCCACGTCGACGCCAAATACGCCGCGGGCTCGTTGGCGAAACCGCCTGAGGCCGCCTCGTTCCCGGCCATCCCGCCGGGGGTCGCGCGGTTCCTCGAGACCGGCGTGCGGCAGCCGGGCCGCTGGCGGATCCCGCTGATCCTGCGCCTCGACGCGGGTGTCGGCGTCGACGACGTCCGCGCGGTCCTCACCGCCTTGGCCAATCACCACGACGCGTTGCGCCTCGAGCTCGTCGAGCGGGCCGGCATCTGGGAGCAGCGCATCGCGGCGCCACGGGAATTCGACCGGCTCTCCTCCCGGACGCTGCCCGACACCGAGCCCGAGGCGCAGCGCGCGGCGCTGCTCGACATCGTGGCCGAGCTTTCGGCCCACGGCGATCTGTCCGCACCGCTGACGGCGAGCCACATCCGCGGCCCGCACGGCGCGTGCTATCTGGTGCTGTCCCTGCACGAGATCGTCGCCGACACCACCTCCCGCGAAATCCTGGTCACTGACCTCTTCACCGCCTTCACGCAACGCGTTGCGGGCGAGGAGATCTCGCTGCCCCCGGCGACCACCTCGTGGCGGGATTGGTCCCTGCGGGTCGACGCCCTCGCGACGCACCCGGCGGTCCTCGAGACGCGTGACTTCTGGTTGGACGGCGCGATGCGGCCGACCCTGCGGCCGGCCGACGCCGAGGCGACCGAACCGCCGCGCGCTGACGACCTAGCCAAGGTGTCGACGGCGCTGACGGTCGAGCAGACGTCCGAGGTCGACGACGCCCGGCGCGCGCTCGGGTGGTCGGTGGACGAGATCCTGCTGGCGGCGCTGAGCCGGACCATCGCCGAGACCGTCGGCGCCGGCGTGGTCGCCGTCGACCTGGAAGGGGCCGGACGTTCGGTGCTGCGCCCGGATGTCGACCTGCGCAGAACAATCGGGCGGTTCACCACGATCTATCCGGTGCCGCTGCGCTGCGCCACGCCCGACGATACGGGCGCCCCCGAGCTGCTGACGGCCGTTCGCGACACCCTCAAATCCGTGCCGCACTATGGGATCGGCTACGGGCTGCTGCGGTATCTCTACGCGCCCACCGCGCGGGCGCTGTCGGCCGCGCACCCCGCGGATGTTCACTTCCGCTACATCGGCGTGGTTCCCGAGCTGCCGCCCATCGATGCGCCGGTGCAATTCGACTCCGACGCGGCCATGCCCGTGCGCGACGCGATTCCGGGCCTGGGTCATGCCATCGAGTTGCGCGTCTACCGGCACTCCGGCGTGCTGCACCTCGATTGGTGGTACGACACCCGCCGGGTGCAGGGGGCGCGCGCCGAGGCGCTGGCGCGGTGTTTCCCGCTGGCGCTGCGGGCGCTGATCGGCGACGCCATCGCCGCCGGGGACGCCGACATGGGCGGGCAGCCGGTGGAATTGGCATTGGTGGACCTGTCGGCCCTGGACGCGGGTTGAGGGGGGCCGAGTGATCGACGCACGGACAGCGACCGATAAGGCGGTCGTCGTCGACCGGGTTCGCAAGACCTTCGGCGACTTCGTGGCCCTGCACGAGGTCAGCTTCGACGTCGGCCGCGGCGAGGTGCTCGGGCTGCTCGGGCCGAACGGCGCGGGCAAGACCACCCTGGTGGACATCCTGTCGACGCTGAGCCGGCCGGACGGCGGCCGCGCGGTGGTGGGCGGCTACGACGTGGTGTCCGAACCGGCCGGTGTGCGCCGCTCGATCATGCTCACCGGCCAGCAAGTGGCGATCGACGACATGCTCACCGGCAGCGAAAACCTGGTGATGTTCGGCCGGCTGTTCGGCCTGCACAAGTCGGCGGCGCGCGCCCGCGCCAGGCAGCTCATCGATGAATTCGATCTCGCCTACGCCGCCGACCGGCGCGTCAAGACCTACTCCGGCGGCATGCGCCGCCGCATCGACATCGCCTGCGGCCTGGTGGTCCGCCCCGAGGTCGTCTTCCTGGACGAGCCCACCACCGGGCTGGATCCGCGCAGCAGGCAAAGCATTTGGGACCTGGTCGGCAAGTTCAAGGACGGCGGCATCGCCACGCTGCTGACGACGCAGTACCTCGAGGAGGCCGACGCGCTGGCCGACCGGATCGTGGTGATCGACCACGGGCGGGTCATCGCCGAGGGGACGGCCGACGAGCTCAAGGAGCGCACCGGCGGCAGTTATTGCGAGATCGTGCCGCGCCGGTTGACCGATCTGCGGGCGATCGCCGACGTCCTGGGCCCGCTGGTGCCCGACAAGATCCGGGCCGCGCTCACGCCCGATTCGGATCGGATCGCGATCCCCGCCCCGGACGGCGCCCGCACCCTCATCGAGGCCGTGGGGCGACTGGCCGCCGCCGGCATCGAGGTGGCCGACGTCGCCCTGCGGCGCCCGTCGCTCGACGACGTGTTCCTTGCGCTGACGGACGAATCGCCCGCCGCGCGCGCCCCCGTCGCGACCCAGGCCGTCGGGTGACCGCGACCGCCAGCCCCGAACGCCACCTGTCCACGCTGACGCAGTGGTGGGTCCTCACCGTTCGCTTCATCGCGCCGACCCTGCGCAACGGCGAGCTACTCGTGACCGTCGCATCATCGGTGGTGTTCACGGCCGGCTTCTACATCCCGCTGCACCAGATCATGGGCACCGCGACCAAGGGACTGTCCAGCAGTTACGCGCAATACGTCATGCCGTTGATCGCGTTGCAGGCCATCACCTTCGCCGCCATGTCGACGGCGTTTCGGGCCGCGACCGACTCGGTGCAGGGCATCAACCGGCGGTTCAGATCCATGCCGATGGCCCCGTTCGCCCCGGTGGGCGCCCGCATCTCGGCCGCGGTGTATCGCTGCACCGTCTCGGTGGCGGTCGCGGTGGTCTGCGGCTATGTCATCGGGTTCCGGTTTCACCGCTCGGCGATCTACGTCGCGGCCTTCTGCCTGCTGGTGGTGGCGGTCGGATCGATCCTGTCCTTCGCGGCGGACCTGGTCGGCACCGGAACCCGCAACCCCGAAGCCATGACCCCGTTGCTCATCCTGCCGCCGTTGATCTTCGGCCTGCTGTCCACCGGAGTCCAGCCGGCGCAGCAGTTTCCGCACTGGATCCAGCCGATCGTCCGCAACCAGCCGGTGTCACAGTTCGTGATCGCCTTGCGCGCGCTGGCCGGGGACGCCGCCCCGTACGGCGGATCGGTGACCTGGCCGGTGCTGGCGCCGACGCTGGCGTGGTTGTTCGGATTGAGCGCGCTGCTGATTCCGGCGTCGGCGATCGTGTTGGCCAGGCGGTCGCGATGACGCTGCTGGATTCGCCCCGCTACCACGAGGACTCGGCACGCGCGCTGGCGTCGCAAACCTGGGTTCAGACGCGGCGGATTCTGCTGGGCTGGGCGCGCGATCTGACTACCGTGATCGAGGCACTCGTCCTGCCGATCCTGTTCCTGTTGACGCTGAACATCATTCTGGGCAATGTCATTTCACAGGTCACCGGCCACAGCGCGCTGTACGGAACGGTTCCGCTGAATGCGTTGGCCGCCACGATAAATGGGGCCGCGATCGGGGCGATCGGGCTCATCGGCGAACGCTCCAACGGCTTGCTGCGCCGGCTGTGGGTGGTGCCCGTGCACCGCGCGTCGGGCGTCTGTTCGCGGATCGCGGCCGAGCTGATCCGGATCGTGATCACCACCCTGGTCGTGCTGGCCGTGGGGATGATGCTGGGCTTCCGCTTCCGGCAGGGCCTGCTCGCGAGCCTGACCTGGTTCGTCGTCCCGATGATCTTCGGGCTCGCGTTCGCCACCCTGATCACGATGGTGGCGCTGTACACCGCCAACAACTTCCTGCTCGAAACGGTCACGCTCGGGCACGTTCTCGCCGTGGTGTTCTCGACCGGCTTCCTGCCGGTGGATCAATTTCCGAAGTGGGTGCAGCCGGTGGTCGCGCACCAGCCGATGAGCTACGCGATCGAGGCGATGCGCGGCCTGTCGCTGGGCGGGCCGGTGCGCTGGCCGATGATCGCCACGCTGTTGTGGGCCGGCGGCATCACCGCCGTCTGCATCGTGCCGGCGCTGGCCGGCTATCGACGCGCCAGCACGAGCTGACGAGGAAGTGGTGGGCATGTTTCCGGGATCCGTCATCCGCAAGCTGACGCGCAGCGAAGAGGTGTTCGCGGTCAACGAAACCTATTTCGCCTTCACCGCTTTCGTCGCCGGCCCCGTCGACCTCGACGCGATGGCCGACGCCTTCGACGCGCTGCTGGAGTCCCACCCCGTCTTCACCGGCCGCCTGGAAAAGGGCGACGACGGGCGCTACCAGATCGTCGCCGAAGACTTGATGCACCCCGGCATCTGGGTGGTCGAGGACGACACCGAACCGGATGCCGCACCGGCGACGGCCGGCATGCGCCTCGACCAGAACCAGACCTTGCTCAATCTTCGGCTGAAGCGCAGCGGCGCACGCACCGAACTCACGCTCTACACCCACCACAGCCTGGCCGACGCCCACCACGCGTTCGGTCTGCTCGAAGAGCTCTTCTCCCTCTACACCGATGTCGTCACCACCGGCGCGCCGCCGCCGATCACGCCGCAACCCGCGCCCGAAGCGCTGGAGCTCCTGCTGGAACAGCGCGGCGTGACAAAACAGCAGCGGTCCGGGCTGGAGAAGCTCTTCAAGGCGATGTTCGCCTACGACCTGCCGGCCCAGGACAAGCCGCCCGTGATGCCGAATCCGGATGCGATACAACCTATTCCGATCGCGCGGATACGGTTCACCGAGGAAGAGACGGCCGAGCTGGTCGAGTTCGGTTTGACCAATCAGCTCAGCCTCAACTCCGTGGTGGCCGCGGCCATCCTGCTGGCCGAGTGGGAATTGCGCGACACGCCCCACATCCCGATTCCGTACATCTACCCGGTCGATCTGCGCTACCTGCTCTCACCGCCGGTGAGTCTCACCGGCAGCACGCTGCCGCTGGGCGTGGCCACCTACCTCGCCGAGATCAGGGCCGACACCGATCTGGTGGATCTGGCCCGCGGAATCGTGAACTCCTTCCGCACCGACCTGTCGGACGGGGTAATCCAGCAATCCGCGCTGCATTTCAACCTGCAGTATCAGGGCACTCCCGCGGGGCTCCCCCCGGTCGTGCTGTGCACGGACACCGGCACCATCCCGCCGCTGCGCGTCCCCGACGAGATCGAGCTGGAGGACTTCCAGAGCGAGCTCTACTTCCCCACCCGCGCACCGGTGGACCTCTACAGCGTCGGAACTTTCGCGAACCGGTTGTTCATCGAGCACCACGCGCACCTGCCGGGGCGCGAAAAGACCTTGGCGGCAATCCATTCGCGGCTCTGCTCGCTGGTCGAGGAGGACAGCTGGGCCATGGAGTGAGCCGTCATTTCATGACGGCGTGGGCGCACCGGCCCCCTCGGCCACCAGCGTCTCGGTCAGGTGCAGGCTCAACGAGCGCGCGGAGTTGTAGGTCGCGACGACCTTGGGGGTGATCCGGATCCCGGTTTCGGCCTCGATGCGGGTCCGCAGTTCGAGGTTGCCCAGCGAGTCCAGACCGTGATCGGCGAACGGGCGATCGGGATCTATTGTGCGGCGCAGGATCAACCCGGTCTGCTCGGTGATCAGGCGCCGGAGCCGGGCCGGCCACTCGTCGGGTGACAGCGAGCGCAGTTCGGCGCGCAGCGTGGCGCCCTCGCCTGCGTGCTGTTCTCCGGCGGCCCGGAACGCTTCGGCGAACGGGCTGCGGTCCACCAGCGCGGCGAGCCACGGCGCGCCGGTCGTCGGGACGTAACCGGTGTACCCCCGGTCGTAGCGCAGCAGCGTCTCGAACGCCCGCGCACCCTCGTCCGGGGCGATCATCGTGGTGCGGCCGCCGGCCGCCAGGAACGTGGCGCGGCCGATCTCGCCCCACGCGCCCCACGCGATCGTGGTCGCGGGCAGTCCCTGCCCGCGGCGCCAGTGGGTGAACGCGTCCAACCAGCTGGAGGCCGCGGCGTACGCGCCCTGACCCGCCGAACCGAACAGCGCGGCCACCGACGAGAAGGCGCAGAACCAGTCCAGCGGCTGGCCGGCCGTGGCGTGGTGTAAGTTCCACACCCCGTTGACCTTTGGCGCCCAGTCCTTGTCGATCAGCTCGTCGGTGATGTTGGCGAGCACGGCGTCCTCGACCACCGCGGCGGCGTGCAGCACCCCGCGCAGCGGGAGTCCGGTCGCGGTGGCCGCGGCCACCACCCGGGCCGCGGTGTCGGCCTCGGCGATGTTGCCGCTTTCCACCACCACATCGGTCCCGGCGGCGCGGAGGCGTTCGATGGCCTGGCGCGCCTTGGCCGTGGGGGTGGACCGCGCGGTCAGCACAATGCGCCCGCAGCCCGCCTTGGCCATCTCGGAGGCCAGGAACAATCCCAGCCCGCCCAGGCCGCCGGTGACGATGTAGGCGCCGTCCGCGCGGAACACCGGCGCCTGCTCCGGCGGCAGCACCGCGCGGGTCTGCCCGTGGCGCGGCACGGTGAGCACCAGCTTGCCGGTATGCTCGGCGCCGCTCATCACCCGGATCGCCGTCGCCGCCTCCGATATCGGGTATTCGGTGCAATTCGGTTGTGGCAGATCACCGTCGGCGATCCGCTGGTAGACCGCCTGCAGCAACTCCTGCACCCGCCGCGGGTGCGTCTTGGTGAGCAGCGCCAGGTCGACGGCGTAGAAGGTGAGGTTGTGGCGGAACGGAAACAGACCAAGGCGGGCGTCGTCGTAGATGTCCCGCTTGCCGATCTCCACGAACCGTCCACCGTAGGCGAGCAGGTTCAGCCCGGCGCGCTGGGCGGACCCGGTCAGCGAGTTGAGCACCAGGTCGACCCCGTACCCGTCGGTGTCGCGACGGATCTCGTCGGCGAACGCCGTGCTGCGCGAGTCGTAGACGTGCTCGACGCCCATGTCCCGCAACAGCGCTCGCCGCTCGGGGCTGCCCGCGGTGGCGAAGACCTCGGCCCCCACCATGCGCGCGATCGCGATCGCGGCCTGACCGACACCGCCGGTGCCGGAATGGATCAGCACCTTGTCCTCCGCCGAAATTCTGGCCAATTCGCACAGGCCGTACCAAGCGGTGCCGTACGCGGTCGCCGCGGCGGCGGCCTGGCCGGCGGTCATGTCGGGCGGCACGGTGGCGACGAGCCGGGCGTCACAGGTGACGAACGTGCCCCAGCTGCCGTTGGCGAAGCCGGAGAAACCGCCCACCCGGTCGCCGACCCGGTGCTCGGTGACGCGCTCGCCGACCCGGGTGACCACACCGCCCAGGTCGAATCCCAGCTGGTGCGGCTCGCCCTCCAGGTCGGGGTAACGGCCAAGGGCCGCAAGCACTTCGGCGAAGTTGACGCTGGACGCGTCGATCGCCACCTCGACCTCGCCCGGGCCCGGGGCCGTGCGGTCGAGGGCGACGAACTCGAGCGTCTGCAGATCACCGGGGTGGCGCACCACGACGCGCATCCGGTCGGTTTCATGGTTGACGGTGGTGAGCCTGCGTTCGTCGGGACCCAACGGCGTGCAGCGCAGCCGCGCCGTGTGCCACTGACCGCCCCGCCAGGCGGTCTCGTCTTCGGCCGAACCGGACAGCAGTTCGTGTGCCACCCGCTCGACGTCGTCGTCGCTCTCCAGGTCGATCTGGGTGGTCCGCAGTTGGGGGTTCTCGGCGCCGACCACGCGCAGCAGCCCGCGCAGCCCGGCCTGCACCAGGTTCGGTTCGTCCTCGGCCAGCACGATCTGCGCCCGCCGGGTGACGACATACAGCCGCGGCGGCGTCGCCGACATCTCCGGCAGGTCGCGGATCATGCGCACCACGTGGCGCACCTGTTCCCGGCCCTGCAGCAGGCCCTGCTCGTCGGGCTCCCCGGCCGGCGGCGGGCACACGATCACCACGCCTTCCAGTCCGCCGCGCACCGCCGCGGCCAGCCGCTCGGCGTTGGCCCGGTGGTCGGACAACTCCGGCCAGTTCAGCGTGTCGCATTGCGCGCCTGCCGATTTCAGTGCATCCGTCAGCCTGGATTCGAGCAGGTCGGCCTCGGCGGTGTTGATCAACAGCCATCCCCCGACGACCCGGTCGGGCGCCGACGGCGGCGCCTGCCGCTGCCAGTCGACGGTCAGCAGCCGCTCGGCCATCAGCCGGTCGGCCCCGCCGCCGCCGATCCCCATGCGCAGGCCCTGCACCGCCAGCAGCACCGCGCCGTCGGAGTCGAGCAACTCGAAATCGACGTCGACCGAAGACCCCGTCGCCGCGGCCAGCCGCAGGTGGCAGTAGCGCGCGCCGCGCGTCGGGCCGTACCGACGCAGGCGGGCAACGCCCAAGGGCAGCAGGCTTTCCCGCGCGGCCTCGTTCACGGCGGGGTGCGCCAGCACGGTCTGGAAGCAGGCGTCCAGCAGGGCGGGGTGCACGCCGTAGCCGCCCCGCTCGGCGCGGACCGCGCCCGGTAACGCGACCTCGGCCACCACGCTGCGGCTCTTGCCCTCGGCGGTACGCGTCGAGACCAGGCCGGTGAAGGCGGGACCGTAGTCGACGCCGCGCTCGGCGAACGACTTGCGCAGCGCGGCACCATCACTCACTAGGGGGTGGGTGGCCAGCAGGGCGGCGACGTCGCGTCGCTGCTGCTGATCGGCCGGGTCGCCCGCGCGCAGCACCGCGGCCGCGCTGCGGATCCGCTCCCCGTCGCGCTCGGTCTCCACGATGAAGTCGGCCACGCCGGCGTCGGTGACCGAGGCCACCGCGCTCACCGGCGTCCGGTCCCCCAGCAGCAGCATCTGTTCGAAGCGAACGTCGCGGACCTCGGATTCCGGCCCCAGCACCGCGGCGGCGGCCGCCAGCGCCATCTCGCAGAATCCGGCCCCGGGGAAGGCCGCAACCCCGTTCACCCGGTGGTCGGCCAGCCACGGCAAGGCCGCGGTGCCGACCTCGCCCTGCCACGCGTGGCGTTCGGGTTCCTCCGGCAACCGCACGTGCGCGCCCAGGAGCGGGTGCGCGTCGAGCGTGAACCGGCCGCGCGACCGCGCCCCGTCGGCTTCGATGAGCAGCCGCTGGTGGGTCCACGTCGGCAGCGGCGCGTCCACCAGCCGGCCGGCCGGATACAGCGCGGCGAAGTCGATGGCGGCGCCGGCGCTGTACAGGTCCCCCAGGAACTCCCGCAGACCGTGCGGCACCGGCTGGTCGCGGCGCATGGCGCCGAGCGCGGCGATGGTGACGTCGGAGGCGGCCGCGTTCTGTTCGACCGCCCGGATCAGCAGCGGATGCGGGGCCGGTTCACCGAAGACGCGGTGGCCGTCGTCGAGCGCCGCCTGCACCGCGGCCGCGAACTTGACCGACTGCCGCAGGTTGTTCACCCAGTAGCCGGCGTCGAACGCCGGTCGCGATCGTGGATCGTCAAGCGTCGCAGAGTAATACGGCACTTCCGGGGCCGCAGGCGTGAGGTCGGTGAGCTGGTCGGCCAGGTCGGCGAGGATCGGATCGACCTGAGACGAGTGCGAGGCGACGTCGACGGCCACCTCCCGGGCCATCACCTCGCGGGCCTCCCACTGCGCCACCAGATCGCGCACCGTCCGCGTCGCTCCGCCGATCACGGTGGAGTTGGGCGAGGCGATCACCGAGACCACCGCGTCGCTGATGGCCCGGGCGGCCAGTTCGTCGCGCACCTGCTGGGCGGGCAACTCCACCGATGCCATCGCCCCCGCGCCCGCGATGCGCGCCATCAGCTTGGACCGCCGGCAGATCACCTTCACCCCGTCGTGCAGCGACAGGGCCCCGGCGACCACGGCCGCCGCGATCTCGCCCATGGAGTGGCCGATGACCGCCCCGGGCCGCACGCCGTAGGCCCGCATCGCGGCGGCCAGCGCGACCTGGAAGGCGAACAGCGTCGGCTGGACCCGCTCGATGCCCGTGACCGTCTGAAGGGCCGACATCGCCTCGGTGACAGAGAAACCCGACTCCGCCGCGATCAGCGGCTCTGCCTCGGCGACGGTGGCGGCGAACGCCGGCTCCTTGGCCAGCAGCTCCGCGCCCATCCCCGCCCACTGCGAGCCTTGTCCGGAAAACACCCACACTGGCCCGCGGTCGTCGTGACCGGCGGCGGGCGCGTAAGGGGTTTCGCCGCGGGCGATTTCGCGCAGCGCGCTGCCCAGCTCCTCGAGGCCGTCCGCGGCGACCGCGGTGCGCACGGTCCGGTGCCCGCGCCGCCGCGCCAGCGTGTAGGCCAGGTCGGTGGCGGACACCGTGTTGGAGTCCAGCCAGTCGGCCAGCCGCCGCGCCGTGCGGCGCAGCTCGTCGGCGGAGGTGGAGGACAACGGGAACAGCAGCGGCCCAGGGCGTTCCGCGGCCGCATCGTCGGCGGGAGGTTCGGGTGCCTGTTCGATGACGGCGTGCACGTTGGTGCCCGACATGCCGAACGAGGTCACCCCGGCGCGCCGCGGTCCCTGGCCCTTGTCCGGCCACGGCGTAACCTCCTGTGGCACGAACAATCCGGTTTCGATGCGGGCCAGCTCGTCGGGCAGGCGCCGGAAGTGGGCCATCGGCGGCACCGCGCCGTGGCGCACCCCCAGCACCGCCTTGACCAACCCGACCGCGCCCGCGGCGGCCTCGGTGTGCCCGACGTTGCTCTTGGCCGAGCCGAGGGCGACGCGGTTGCCGCCGGCCCCGTAAACCTCGGTGAGACTGGCGAATTCGAGCGGGTCGCCCTTCGGGGTTCCGGTGCCGTGCGCTTCCACCATGCCGACGGTCGCGGGGTCGACGCCCGCCGCGTCCAGCGCCGCCCGGTACACCGCGGCCTGCGCATCCGACGACGGCGTCGTGATGGTCTCGGAACGGCCGTCCTGGTTGACCGCCGTGCCGCGGACCACCGCGAGGATCCGGTCACCGTCGCGCACCGCGTCGGGCAGGCGCTTGAGCACGACCACCGCGCAGCCGTCGGAGCGGACGAACCCGTCGGCGGCGGCGTCGAACGTGTGGCAGCGGCCGGTGGGCGACAGCATGCCCTGTGCGGACGCCGACGCCGATACGCGGGGGTCCAGCACCAGCATGGCGCCCCCCGCCAGGGCGAGATCGCTTTCGCCGGTGTTCAGGCTCGAGCAGGCCAGGTGGACGGCCAGCAACCCGGACGAGCAGGAGGTGTCGAGCGTGACCGCGGGCCCCACCAGCCCCAGCCCGTAGGCGATCCGTCCGGAGGCCATGGAAAACGGGGTGCACGTGTAGCCGTAGGCGTCCTCCATCACCCCGGCGTCGCCGCTCATCAGCGTGTAGTCCTGCTGGCACATCCCCACGAACACGCCGGTGCGCGAGCCGCTCAACTCCGGCGGCGCGATGCCCGCATGCTCGATCGCTTCCCAGGACGTCTCCAGCAGCAACCGGTGCTGCGGGTCGATCGCGGTCGCCTCGCGTTCACCGAAGCCGAAGAAAGCGGCGTCGAAGCCGCCGGCGTCGTCGATGAAGCCGCCCCAACGCGAGACCGACCGCCCGTGCACCCCGCGCTCGGGGTCGTAGTGGTCCTCGACGTCCCATCGGTCCGCGGGGATCTCGGTCACCAGGTCGTCGCCCCGCAACAGCGCTTGCCAGAACGCTTCGGGGGAGTCGATCCCGCCCGGAAGCCGACATCCCATTCCGATGACCGCAATGGGGGTGACGCGTGGTTCCATCGCCGCTGTACCTCGTCTCAGGCCAACCGGCGATGCTGCGAGTATCACCGGCGCTAGTGAAATTTGAGGGCGCAGCGCAGCATCGCTCGCGCCCCCCAACCCGAGCGGGTCTCGACGCGGAACCCAACGAAGCGCCAAGCTTAGACGCTCGAAGCAATCGGGGTGGGGGGAATGCACCGATTTCGGCCGCCCTCCCCCACCCCGCGGCGATGACCTGCGGTTATCGCCGCGGGCCGTCGGTTGCGATATACCCCCATAGGGTATATTGTGAACAGAAAAACGCCAGCCACGAAGCGAGGACCGGGTGACACACAGGGCGCTGTCGGCGATCGGGCACGCGTTGGGCCTCGCCGGGTCGATGACGTGGGAAATCCTCTGGGCGCTGATTCTGGGCTTCGCGCTGTCGGCGGTGGTGCAGGCGGTGGTGCGGCGCTCGACCATCGTCGGGCTGCTGGGCGACGATCGACCACGCACCCTGGCGGTGGCCGCCGGGCTCGGGGCGGCGTCGTCCTCGTGCTCGTACGCCGCGGTGGCCCTGGCCCGCTCGTTGTTCCGCAAGGGCGCCAGCTTCACCGCCGCGATGGCCTTCGAAATCGGTTCCACCAACCTGGTGGTCGAGTTGGGCATCATCCTGGCCCTGTTGATGGGCTGGCAGTTCACCGCCGCGGAGTTCGTCGGCGGCCCGCTGATGATCGTGGTGCTGGCCGTGCTGTTCCGGTTGTTCGTGCGGTCGCGGCTGATCGACGAGGCCCGGGCGCAGGCCGAGCGGGGTATCGCCGGATCGATGGAGGGCCACGCGGCCATGGACATGTCGATCAAGAAGGACGGCACGTTCGCGCAGCGGCTCTTGTCCGGGGAGGGCTTCACCTCGGTTTCGCACGTGTTCGTGATGGAGTGGTTGGCGATCCTGCGGGACCTGGTTATGGGCCTGTTGATCGCCGGTGCGATAGCGGCGTGGGTGCCCGAATCATTCTGGCGTGGCTTCTTTTTGGCCGACAGCCCGGGCTTGTCGGCGCTGTGGGGACCGATAGTGGGACCGGTCGTGGCGATCGTGTCGTTCGTCTGCTCTATCGGCAACGTGCCACTGGCCGCGGTGCTCTGGAACGGCGGCATCAGCTTCGGCGGTGTCATCGCGTTCATCTACGCCGACCTGCTGATCCTGCCGATCCTGAACATTTACCGGAAGTACTACGGCACCCGGATGATGCTCACGCTGCTCGGCACGTTCTACGCCGCGATGGTGGCGGCCGGCTATTTGGTCGAATTGATCTTCGGCGCAGCGAGTCTCATCCCCAAGCAGCGCAACGCCACGGTGATGGAAGCCACGATCTCTTGGAACTACTCCACCTGGCTCAATATCGCCTTCCTGGCCATCGCTGCCGTGCTCGTCGTGCGGTTCGTCACTACGGGCGGAATCCCGATGGCGCGGATGATGGGTGGCTCGCCCGACAGCGGGCACGACCACGAGTGCCACTAGCGGCCAACGGATTGTCTCCGGCGGCTTCGGGGGCGATGATCTGGCGAAGTGATCGGCAACGGCCAAGAAGGAGTCGCACGAAATGACGGAGATATCCATCGACGGCCACGGCCCGCGGCGCCGGGTGCTGCTCCTCTACTACACCTTCACCGGGCAGACGCTAGCGGTGCTCGACGCGGCGGCCGGGGTGTTCGGCGAGCGGGGCTGGGAGGTGCACCGGGCTCCGATCACCTTCACCGATCGGCGCTACGCCGAACGCTTCTCCCTCTTCCCGTTACGCCACGCGGCACTTGACCTGCTCAGCGTCCTGCCCGCCCAGCTGCGCCGGGCGACCGGCGAGATCCAGACGCCGGACGAGGTTCGCGACGCAAGCTACGACCTGATCTGCATTGGATCCTCGACATGGTGGTTCACCATGAACATGCCGATGCGTACTTTCCTGAAGTCGGACGAGGCGCGAATCCTGCTCGCCGGCAAGCCATTCGCCGCGTTCTGCGTCTGCCGCCGGTACTGGCGCGGCAATTTCGCGGCGGTCCGCAGGCTCGGGGAGAGGCTGGGCGGCAGGTATGCCGGCGGGGTCCATTTCGAGTACCTCGGCGGCCAGATCGCCTCGGGGCTTTCGCTGATGAGCTATTTGCGGTCGGGCCGCTACCGGAACCGTTATTTCGGGCTGCGCATCCCGGCAACGAACGTCCAGCCATACCAGCTGGAACAGACGCGGATCTTCGCCCGATCGCTCGCCGATCGGCTGGCCGCCGACGCCGTGGCGTCCTGACTCAACTCAGCCGGATGGTGTTCATCGACACCCTGGCGGCGGGCAGCCGCGCCAGCAGCGCGTCGCCCATCGCCGCCGCAGGCGTGAGCACCCCCGTGAGGTCGCTGAGCCGATCCCGGTCGAGGGCCAGCGCGAGGCCGCTCTCGCCGAGCAGCACGCCGGTCGCGTCGTACGCGTCCCGCTGCTGGGAGAAGGTGCCCAGATAGCGGGCGCCCGAGGTCGTGGTCGTGTACGTCTCGACCGTGAAGTGGCCGCGCTCCCGCATCGCCTCGCTGGGCCCCGTGCCGGGCTTGGCGAGGGGCTGCAGCCATCGCCGGGGCACCCGCCCGAAATGCCTGGTGCCCAAGGCCCAGCCGGTCCGGAGCGCACCCGTGACGGCCGCGGACGCGACGGGCGCCGCGGCGGACCTGCCGAGACTCATGGTCTCCGAGTAGCGGAACCGCCTGCCGTAGGCCCAGTTCTGTAAGGCGTTGCTGCGTCGCACTATTCGCGTGTTGTGTGGCGCCCACACCAGGGCGCCCAGCCAGAAGCCGGCGAGCTCGGGCGCGATCCGGCCGCCCGGGCGCCACCGGAAGTCCGGTTGCCGACCGAGGTCCGGTTCGGCGCTTCGGTCGGTGGTCAGGGTGTACGGGTCGTTCATCAGCCGGCGAGCCTGCGCGTCGCCGGACGCGGTGCGCATGGATTCGAATTCCGAGGCGACGGTTCCTCCGGAGCCGCCACCCTGGAAGAAGGAGCGGAACACGAAGGTGGTGTCGCGCAGCTCCCCTGCGCCGTCGCGGGCCGCCCGGCGATAGAGCTGATAGACGTTCAGATCCGAAGGCAGGGAGGCGAATCCGCACGAGACGACGATCCTGGCGCCGGTGTCGACGGCCTGCCGGTGGTAGCGGTCGATGCTGTCGCGCACGAACATCACCTCGCCGGTCAGGTCGGCGTAGTCCGTCCCGGCCTTCGCGCAGGCCGCCACCACCGGCAACCCGTAGCGGGTGTAGGGCCCGACCGTGGTGACCACCACCCGGGTGCGGGCCGCCATCGCGTCCAGCGTCGTCGGGTCCGACGCGTCGGCCACGATCAACGGCCAATCCCGCGCGGCCGTGCCGAGCGCGCTCCGGGTGGCCGCCAGCCGGTCCGGCGAGCGACCGGCCAGCGCGATGCGGGCCCCGCCGGCCGCGCCGGCCAGGTAACGGCCGGTCAACTCGCCGGAAAAGCCGGTGACGCCGTAGAGGACGATGTCGAACTCGCGATCCGCCGAACCCATCGCTCGATCTCCTCACCCGCCCCGAGGCGCAGAGCCGCCGTCACCGGATCTTGTTGCGCCCCAAGGCTTCAGGATTTGCCGGCGAGCTTCTCGCGCAGGCGGCGGTTGACCGGTTCTGGCAGTAGCTCGGAAACGTCGCCGCCGAACATCGCGACCTCTTTGGCCAGGGACGACGAGACGAACGAATAGCGAGGTGTCGTCGCGACGAAGAAGGTGTCGACACCGGCGATGTGCTTGTTCATCTGCGCCATCTGCAGCTCGTATTCGAAGTCGGTGCCGGTGCGCAGGCCCTTCACGATCGCGGTCATCCCCCGCGCCCTGACGAAGTCGACCACCAGGCCCTGCCCGGCCTCGACCCGCAGGTTGGGCAGGTGCGTGGTCGACTCGTTGATCATCGCGATCCGCTCGTCGAGGTCGAACATGCCCTTCTTGGCGGGGTTGGTCAGGATCGCCACCACCACCTCGTCGAACTGGGCCGACGCCCGTTCGAAGACGTCGATGTGGCCCAACGTCACCGGATCAAACGACCCCGGGCATACCGCGCCGCTCATGACGCGCGCCGACGACGACGCAGAACGCAGGGATCAAAAGGAGCGGCGCCCATGACGAAAGACGGTACACGTCCGCCTCACACCCGCTCGGCCATCTCCAGCCGGGTGTCGCCGTACCCCCGCGGCTCCCACACCGACCAGCCGGCCGGCCAGGCCAGCGGCGCTCCGGCCGCCGGGCGCTCCACCACCGCCACGGTGCCGACGCTCGCCCAGCCGTGCGCGACCAACGCGGCCAACACGGCCTGGACCTCGGCGGCGTCGACGTCGTAGGGCGGGTCGGCCAGAACGAGGTCGACCGGGCTCGCGGTGCCGGCCGCCAACACGGTCGCGACCGCGCCGCGGCGCACCGTCGCACCGGTCAGGCCCAGCGTCTCGATGTTGCGCGCGATGACCGCCGCGCTGCGGTGATCGGACTCCACGAACAGCGCCGACGCCGCCCCCCGGGACAGCGCCTCCAATCCCAGTGCGCCCGAACCGGCATAGAGGTCCAGCACCGCGGCGCCCGCCAAATCCCCTCGGGCGGCCAGGATGTTGAACAGCGACTCGCGGACGCGGTCGGTGGTCGGCCGGGTTCCCCGCGGCGGGACGGCGATGCGCCGGCCGCCGGCCACGCCGCCGATGATCCGGGTCACCTGCCGGCACCTACAGCAACGTCGACCAATAGTCCCAGAACCGCGCCAGGATCAGCAGGAACACCGCGGTGAACCACAGCGCGACGATCGACCACCGCCATTGGTAGAGCACCCACACCACGCCGCGGCCCCGGCGCTGCAGCGCCGGGCGGCACACGATCGAGGCGACCACCACCAACAGCGTGATGGTGACCGCCCAGACGACCATGCAGTAGGGGCACAACGCCCCGATGGTGTACAGGCTCTCGTAGATCAGCCAGTGCACGAACGCCGCGCCGAGCAGCACCCCGACCGTCAACCCGATCCAATACCATTGCGGCAACTGAACTTTCGTCACCGCCAGTAGGCCCGTGACGACCACCACGGTGAACCCCACCAGACCGAGCAGCGGGTTGGGGAACCCCAGCACGGACGCCTGCGGGGTGACCATCACCGAGCCGCACGACAGGATCGGGTTGAAGTTGCACGACGGCACGTACGCCGGGTTGAGCAGCAGGTCGATCTTCTCCACCGTCAGCGTCGCCGAGGCGGCCAGGCCGATCACGCCGGCGATCAGCACCCACCACGCACTGGGCGCCGGCAGGGCCTCGGGACGCGATTCCGGTGTCGGGTCGGCGGTTTCGGCGGGCGCCGGCGTGGTCACGCGGCCGGGGGGGCGGCGGCGCCGTCGATGCCGGGCACGTCACCGACGATGCTCTTGATCTTGGCGACCAGCGCATCCGGTGTGGACGGGTCGTAATCGTCCCCGTTGATCTTGATGGTCGGCGTGGCGTTGATCTTGGCGGCCGCCGCCTCGCCGGTGACCTTGGCAATGTATTTGCCGCTGTTGACGCAGTCGGGCACCTTGCCGGCGGCGCCGGCCTCCCGGGCGATCTCGATCAACCGGGCGTTGTCCGGGAAGCTGCTGCCGCGCTCGCTGGGCTGCAGGTCCGTGGTGAACAGGGCCGTGTGGAACCGGCGGAACGCGTCCATGGACTCGTCGGCCACGCACAGGGCCGCGGCGCCGGCCCGCGACGAATAATTCTGGTTCCTGGCGTTGTCGAGGATCGACACCATGCTGTAGTCGGCCGCGATCGCGCCGACGTCGATGAGCCTGGAGACCGTCGGGCCGAAGGTGCGCTCGAAGTTGCCGCAGGCCGGGCACAGGAAGTCCTCGTAGAACGTGACGACGGCCTTGGGGTTGCTGGTCCCGGGCTGGGTGACCAGCTTGCTCGACGTCACCCGCACGGTGTCGCCGGCGCCGATGGCCGCGGTCTTCTTGTGGTGCGTCACCACGATGTAGGAGACCAGCGCGACCAGGAAGATGACGACGATGGCGGTCCCGCCGATCTGCACGAGTCGGCCCGATTTACCGTCGGCCGACTTGATGTCAAAGCGCGGGGGGCGTTTGGGTTTGTCGGCCACAGTTTGCGCGATCCTTCGGTGTTCGGGTGGACGTCAGGCGCCTCTAGATTACCGGCGCCGCGCGCGCGACAGGTCAGACCCGGCTCAGGTGGGCGCGCAGGGCCGAAATCAACTCGGTGGTCGCGGCGGCGCAGCCCCCGCCGAGCTGGAACAGATTGACGAAGCCGTGCGTCAACGACCCCATGCACCGCAGGTCGACCGCGGTGCCGGCGGCGTCCAGCGCCGCCGCGTAGCTCTCCCCCTCGTCGCGCAGCGGGTCGAACCCGGCGACCGCGATCAACGCGGGGGCGAGCCCGGCCAACGACTCGGCCAGCAGCGGCGACACCCGCGGATCCGCCCGGTCGATGCCCGAACCACGCAGGTATTGGGACTCGAACCAATCGATGTCGCGTTTGGTCAGCAGGAAGCCGCGGGCGAACAGGCTCAGCGAGCGGGTGTGCGTGCTGAAGTCGGTTCGCGGGTAGATCAGCCACTGCAGCACGGGGGCCGGCCCGCCCTCGTCGCGCGCCAGCTGGCTGACGACGGCGGCCAGGTTGCCGCCCGCGCTGTCCCCGCCCACCGCGACCCGGCCGGGTGCGGCGCCGAGTTCCTCCGCGTGGTCGTACGCCCACCTGAAGGCGGCGTACGCGTCCTCGACCGCGGCGGGCGCTGGATGCTCCGGGGCCAGCCGGTAGTCGATCGACAGCACGTGGATGCCGGCGTCGCGGCACGTCAACCGGCACAGCGCGTCGTAGCCGTCCAGGTCGCCGATCGCCCATCCGCCGCCGTGGTAGAAGACCAGCAGGGGCGCGGACGCGCCGTTGGCGGGACGGTAGTGCCGCGCCGGGATCTCGCCGGCCGGCCCGGGCAGCGCCAGTTCCTCGACGTCAACGTGGATCTGTGGGCCGGGAAGCTCGAGCAACAGCTGGCGCAGCTGAGCGCGGGACGTGGCCGCGTCGTCGTCGGCGACCAGGCCGTCGATGCCGACGGCGCGCAGACCGGCCAGCATCAGCTGAAGGGTGGGGTCCAGGGTGTTGCCGTCGATGGTCACCGCGCGCCCACCGAACAGCGCACGCTTGGCTGGCGTGGGGATCCAGGGAATGACCTTGACGCCGATCGTCGAGACCGCGCCCTGCATGCGACTGGCCAGGCGCATCGGCGCGTGTTTCGGCCCGAGGTGAAGGTCCGGCGCGGGCACGCTCTTGGTCATGGGCACTCCCTCGAATGCAACGTGGTAAAGCTCGACGACGGACGGATGTGCGGTCCGCGCCCTCGCCTCGGCGTCTTCCGGCCTCCCGGCGGCCACCGCCCAGCACGGTCAGCGCCTGGCCGCACACCGATTACCGGCCGCTTCATAACCCGTGCGACCAACTCTACGTGGTGACGAATTTGCGAAATACAGGCCACGTCCCGATATCACCGCGCCCCGCCCCGGTGTCGGTGACGTGGTATTTTCCAAGCTCGGTAATATCGTGATCCCCAAGCCGGTAACCGCCTCATGGATTGCGAGCAGCTTCGACGTGTTCGATTTCGAACTCAGCGCCGCGAACTCAGCGCCGATTCAATGGCGTCGATCTCCTCGCTCGATGGCGGCACCCGGCCGGGTCCACGCACCTTCAACTTCACAGGCAGGTGAATGACATTGGCTGGCGATTCGGGCGCTGCCGTGCCCTCGATAGCTCTTAATGACGAAAACACGATGCCGGTGCTCGGACTTGGCGTCGCGGAGTTGTCGGAGGACGAGACCGAACGCGCGGTTTCCGCGGCGCTCGAAATGGGCTGCCGGCTGATCGACACCGCCTCGGCTTACGGCAACGAAGCCGCCGTCGGCCGCGCGATCGCGGCCTCCGGGATTCCGCGCGCCGAGCTGTTCGTCACGACCAAGCTGGCGCCGGCCGACCACGGGTTCCTGCGCTCCGAGGAGGCCTGCAAGGAGAGCCTGGAACGGCTCGGCCTCGACTACCTCGACCTCTACCTGATCCACTGGCCGGTGCCGTCCCGGGGCGAATACGTGAATTCCTTCGGCGGGCTGATCCAGTGCCGCGGCAACGGGCTCGCGCGGTCGATCGGCGTCTCGAACTTCACCGAGTTGCACGTCACCGACGTCATCGACCTGACGTTCGTCACGCCGGCGGTCAATCAAATCGAGCTGCACCCGCTGCTCAACCAGGCCGACGTGCGCAAGACCAACGCCGAGCACAACGTCGTCACCCAGGCCTACACCCCGCTGGCGCTCGGCAAGCTGCACGACAACCCGACCGTGACCTCGGTCGCCGGCGAATACGGCAAGACGCCGGCCCAGGTGCTGCTCCGGTGGAACCTGCAGCTGGGCAACGCGGTCGTCTTCCGCTCGGCCAACCCGGAGCACATCGCCGGGAACCTCGACGTGTTCGACTTCGAGCTGGCCGCCGAGCACATGGACGCGATCAACGCGCTCAACGACGGCACCCGGTTGCGGCCGGATCCCAACACCTTCGAGGGCTAGCTACTAGCCCGCCGGGCAGGTGGCCGCCGCTTGACGCAGCACCCCCGTCGACGGCTGGTCCACCGGTAACGAGTAGCCGCGCAACACGGCGATGAACTGCATGGCGTACTGGCAGGCGAACGCGGCGTTCGGCGGCATCCATTGCGCGGGCGCCGCGTCCCCCTTGTCCTGGTTGGCCTGTCCGTCGACGGCCAGCAGGTTGGCGGGGTCGTTGGCGAAGCGCAGCCGCTCGGCGTCGGGCCACCCGTAGGCGCCCATGTCCCAGGCGTAGGCGAGCGGGACGATGTGGTCGATCTGGACCGCCTCCCCGACCTTGGGGCCGCGCTGGAACGCGATGGTCTTGTTGGTGTAGGGATCGTGCAGGGTGCCGGTGGCCACCGCGTCCGGGCACCGTTTGGTGACGACGTACGTCTTGTCGACGAGGTCGCGGTTGAGGATGTCGTCGCGGGTGTCGCAGCCGTTGTGCCCCAGTGGGGCGTCGTTGTCGTCGTCCCACGCGTCGCCGAACGCCGGCCGCCGGTAGTCGTACCGGTGCGCCCGCACCGGCAGCACCGGGATGCCCGCCAGCACGTCGGAGCCGGGTTGCACCGTGGGGACGTCGGCGCGCGCCGCGTATTCGGCGGCGTGCCTGGCCGCCGTGGACCCCACCGTCTGGTAGGCCACCAGCAGCGCGAGCGCCGCGACCGCGGACAGCCACAGCAGCACCCTGCGGTTCACGACTTGTCCAGGTATTCGATCCGGTCACCGGTGACGAAAGGCGCTGCCAGCAAAGCCAATTCGGGGTTGGCCGGGTTGTCGGCGTAGCTGCGGACGCAGAATTCGCGCGCGGCCTCGATGACGTCGCGGTGGTCGGCCAGCGACAGCAGGCGCAGGTTGATCGCGCGGCCGGACTGGTTGCGGCCCAACACGTCTCCCTCCCGGCGTTCCTTGAGGTCCAGGTCGGCCAGCGCGAACCCGTCCAGGGTCGCGGCCACCGCGGACAGCCGGCGGCCCGCGGGCGACTCCGGCGAAACCCAGCTGGCGAGCAGGCACAGGCTGGGATGGCTGCCGCGGCCGATGCGGCCACGCAGCTGATGCAGCTGGCTGATGCCGAAGCGGTCGGCATCCATCACCAGCATCACGGTGGCGTTGGGCACATCCACACCGACCTCGATGACGGTGGTGCACACCAGCACGTCGATGTCACCAGCGCGGAACGCCGCCATCGCGGCGTCCTTTTCGTCGGCGGACAACCGGCCGTGCATCAGGCCCAGGCGCACCTTCGCCAACTCACCCGAACGCAGCCGGGCGTAGAGACCCTCGGCGGTTTCCGACGGCCTGGTGTTCTGCTCCTGCTTGTCCGCATCGTCGGTCTCGTCGATCCGCGGCGCGACCACATAGGCCTGGCGGCCGGCGGCGACCTCCTCGCTGATGCGCCGCCAGGCCCGCTCCAGCCACGCCGGCTTGTCCTTGACGAAGATGACGTTGCTGGTGATCGGCTGCCGGCCGCGCGGAAGTTCGCGCAGCGTAGACGTTTCCAGGTCGCCGTAGACGGTGAGCGCTACCGTGCGCGGTATCGGCGTCGCCGTCATCACCAGCAGGTGCGGCGTGACACCGGGACGGGCCTTGGCGCGCAACTGGTCTCGCTGTTCGACGCCGAAGCGATGTTGCTCGTCGACCACCACCATGCCCAGGTGGTGAAATTCCACCGCGTCCTGCAGCAGCGCGTGGGTGCCGACGACGATCCCGACCTGACCGCTGGCCACCTCGTCACGGACGTGCTTCTTCTGCGCCGCCGTCATCGACCCGGTGAGCAGCGCGACGCGGGTCGCGTGGTCGGCACCACCGAGCTGGCCGGCCATCGCCAACGGGCCGAGTACGTCGTTGATCGACCGGAGATGTTGGGCGGCAAGGACTTCCGTGGGCGCCAGCAACGCACACTGGTAGCCGGCGTCCACCAGTTGCAGCATCGCGAGCACCGCGACGATGGTCTTGCCCGAACCGACCTCGCCCTGCAGCAGCCGGTTCATCGGGCGGGTGGACGCCAGCTCCGTCGCGAACACATCCAGCACCTCGCGCTGGCCGGCGGTCAGCTCGAACGGTAAGCGCCCCAACAGTTCCGCGGCCAAGCCGTCGGGCCGCGCCGGCGCCGCGGGCCCGGACTCCGACAGTTCGCTGTGCCGCCGGGCCGCCAGCGCCCACTGCAACCCGACCGCCTCGTCGAAGGTCAGCCGCTCCCGCGCCCGCCTGCGCGCCGCCTCCTCTTCGGCCAGGTGGATGTCGCGCAGCGCCCGGTCCTCGGAGACCAGGCCGTGATGGTCGCGCAGCTCCGCGGGCAACGGGTCGTCCACCGGATCCAGGACGTCGAGCACCTGGCGCACGCACCGGAAGATGTCCCAGCTCTGCAGCTTTGTGGTCGCCGGATAGATCGGGAAGAAGGCCCGCTCGAACGCCGCCATCTGCACCTCGCCGGTGGTGGCCTGCGAGGCGATCGCGATGTTCTTCAGCGAGCTCGTGCCGCGGTTCTTGCCGTCCGGGGAGTCGAGGATGAGGAACGCCGGATGGGTCAGCTGCATGACGTTGTTGAAGAAGCCGACCTCGCCGGAGAGCATCACCTTGGTGCCCTTGGTCAGGTCCTTCTTCAGGTAGTTCGCGTTGAAGAACGTCGCGGTCACCTTGTTGCGGCCGGCGCCGAGGGTGATGCGGTGGCACATCCGGTTCGGGGTCTTCTTCATGGGGAACGTCTTGGTTTCGGCGATCGTGTCGACGATCGTGATGTGCTCGCCGGCCGGGGGCTTCTGGTCGTCGGAGTCCCAGCGGGTCGCGCCCTCGGTGTAGCTGCGCGGATAGTGGCGCAAAAGGTCGTCGACGGTGCGGATGCCCAGCTCCTCGTCGAGCTGATCGGCGGCCTTGGCGCCCACCACGAAGTCCAGCCGGTCGCGCAGCGTGGCCACGGCTACTCGACCCCGATCAGCAGCGCGTCCCCGCGATGCCCGGTGCGGTAGGTGACCAGCTCGGTCCCCGGGTGATGGTCGTGCATGTGCTCTTCCAGGATGTCGGCCACGGCCGTGACGTCGTCGTCCGTTTCGATGCCGGCGCCCACCAGCACGGTCACCAGGTCACCGCCCGAGGCCAGCAACAGGTCGAGCAGGCCGATGGCCGCCGCGATGGCGTCGGCGGCCACGATCAGCACCTCGTCCCCCGCGATGCCCAGGCCGTCGCCGGGCTGGCAGCGCCCCGCCCAGGTCAACGCGCTCTCGGTCGCGATGCGCACCGAGCCGTGCCGGGCGGCACCCGCGGCGCGGGCCATGGTGTAGCCGTCGTCCACCGCCTGCCGGCCGGTTTCGTGCACGGCCAGCGCGGCCAGCCCCTGCACCATCGATCCCGTCGGGATCGGCACCACGTCGATGCCCCAGCCGATGGCCGCGGTGCACCCGGCCACCAGCTCCTCGGCGGGCACGTAGCCGTTGGGCAGCACCATCACCTGCGCGGCGCCGGTGTCGATCACCGCCCGCATCAACTGGTGCGCGCTGATGGTGGTGACCGGGTCGCCCCCGCCCGCGTCCCGCTGCAGCACGCAGGCGCCCTCGCCGCCGAACAACTCGGCGGCGCCGTCGCCGTCGACGACGGCCAGCACCGCGCGTTCCCGCGTCCAGCCGCCGGCCGGCAGCCCGGTGGCGCCGGAGCTCAACGCCGAAATCACGATGCGGCTCAGCCGCCCCGCGGCCAGCCCCGCCTCGACCGCGGCACCGGCGTCGTCGGTGTGCACGTGCACCGAGTAGGTGCGGTGGGCCGGCGACGGCGCGGCGGCGATGCCCACCGAATCGCCGAGCTCCCCGAGCCGGTCCCGCAGGGCGTCCGCCGCGGCCGGTTCGCATCCGTCCAGCCGGTACATCACCTCGAACTGCGGCGCGGGGCGTTCGGCGGCGCCCTGCGGTTGCGGTGCGCGCGGCGACAACTCGTAGACGCTCCGGGCGGGCGCCTGCCCGGTGACGGTGGCGCGCAGGGCGTCCAGCAGGACCAGCAGGCCGCGGCCCCCCGCGTCCACGGCACCCGCGTCGGCAAGCACGTCGAGCTGCTCGGGTGTCTTTTCCAGGGCGACCACCGCCGCGTCCCCGGCGGCGATGAGCGCCGGGGTGAGCCCGTCCCCGGCTTGGACGCACTCCCCGACGGCGTCGGCTGCGGCCCGCAGCACCGACACGATGGTCCCGGGGATTTCCTGGCCGCCCATCGAGGCGATGACCAGCTCGACACCGCGGCGCAGCGACGCGCCGAGCGTAGGGGCGTCGATGTGGGGCAGCTCACCGCCGGAGTCGGCCGCCGCGGACGCGGTCACGTCGGCGACGCCGCGCAAGATCTGCGACAAAATCACACCGGAATTGCCGCGGGCGCCGTTCAGGGCGCCGGCCGACATCGCGGCGGCGGCCCGCGCGACGCACGCCGAACCGCCCTCCGAATTCAGCCCGGCGTTGGCCTCGGCCAGCGCCGATCGCATGGTGAACAGCATGTTGGCGCCGGTATCGGAGTCGGCCACCGGGAAGACATTGAGCCGGTTGATCTCGTCGATGTGGGTGATGAGGTCGCTGACGGCGGTGTGCGCCCAATCCCGCAAGGTGGTCGCGTCCAGCAGGCGTTCCGACGGTCCCAGTGTTACCCACCTCCTTCACAACCAGCGTGGGCGCCAGCGTAGCCCGGTGACACCGGGCGCGGCCGCCCGTGACCACCACCCGCCGGCGGGGCGATCCGGCCCATTGAGCCTAGCCAGACGGGGCGACAGCGGTCCCGATCGTTTTGGCGGTTGCCACGCCGATCGCCTATCCTGGTTGGGCCCGGTCAACCGGGCTGTCCCGGCCACGTGTCAGACCGCCGAGCCGGACCCCCGAGATTTGAGGAGCTTGAACCATGGCCGCTGTGTGCGACATCTGCGGGAAAGGCCCCGGCTTCGGCAAGTCGGTGTCGCACTCCCACCGCCGCACCAGCCGCCGGTGGGACCCCAACGTCCAGACGGTGCACGTTGTCACCCGCCCGGGCGGCAACAAGCAGCGTCTCAACGCCTGCACGTCCTGCATTAAGGCCGGCAAGGTCGTCCGGGGCTAGGGGCGATCGCAAGCGCGGCGTTGCCGGGCGCTGCGGGTCGCCCCATCGGGGCAGGGGCGATCGCAAGCGCGGCGTTGCCGGGCGCTGCGGGTCGCCCCATCGGGGCTAGCCAGACGTTAGTCCGGGCTACATCACGACGTGCCCGGCGTCGACGGGTATCGACACGCCCGTCACGTAACGCGCGCGGGGGCCCACCAGCCATAGCACCGCTTCGGTCACGTCTTGCGCCTCGACCAGCGGCACGTCGGGCAGCAGCATCTGGGCGACGGCCGGGTTCGGGTTCGCCAGCATCCGGTTGACCACGAAGTCGTTGAGAATCATCGGCGTCGTGACACCGGCCGGGTGCACCGAATTGACCCGAATCTTGTGCGGCGCATAGGCATTCGCCGCCGACCGCATGAGCCCGACGACACCGTGCTTGGACGCGGCGTAGGCGAACATCGCCGCACTCCCGTCTCCGCCCTTGCCGGTCAGACCCTGCGACGAGCTGATGAGCACCACCGAACCGCCTACGCCCTTGCGGATGATCGACGGCACCGTCGCCAGCATCGTGTGCCACACGCCCTTGAGGTTGGTGTCCACGATCGTGGTGAACACCGGCTCGGACTCGATGTCGGTAAGCCCGATCGCCACCACCCCGGCGTTGGCGACGACGATGTCGATCTCGCCGAGAACGTCGATTGCGCTTTGCACCCCGGCCTGCAATTGCGGCAGGTCCCGCACGTCGGCGACGACCGGCACCACCTTGCCGCCCGCCGCTTCGACCAGACGCGCAGTTTCGTCGAGATCCGATTTGCTGCCCAGGGGGTAGGGAATCGCGTCGATGTCGGCGCAGATGTCCACCGCGATGATGTCGGCGCCCTGTTCGGCGAAGGCCACCGCGTGGCTGCGGCCCTGGCCGCGCGCCGCGCCGGTGATCACGGCGACCTTGTTGTCGAGTTCACCCATGACTACACCTCCAGTGTCGTGCCGGTCTCTTGTTCGGCGAAGGCCACCAGGCGCGCGGCCGCCTCGTAGTCGCAGGCGACCGGCGAGCGGCCGGCGAGCACCGGGCCGCCGCGCAGGCCGAACCTGCCGCTGACGCCGACGTAGCTGCCCGGCGGAATCGGTTCGCTGATGCAGTACAGCGTGGGCGCCGCGCCCTGGTCGATGTCGTTGGCCAGCCGGTCGGCCACCGCCTTGACCCCTTTGTGGGCCACCGCCATCAGCGGCGAGTCGCCGACCTGCGACAGATTCGAGGCCACCCAGCCCGGATGGGTGAGCTGGCTGACGATGGGCGATCGGGCGGCGCGCAGCCGGCGGTCGAGCTCCAGGCCCCACAGCATCACCGCCAGCTTCGACTGCCCGTAGGCGCCGAGCCTGGTCCACTTGTGTCGGCGCAGGTGTGGGTCGTCCAGGCGCAGCGTCGCCGATCGGTGCGCGTCGGACCCCACGTTGATGATCTGCGACCGGATCCGGGGCAGCAGCAGGTTGGTCAGCGCGAACGGCCCGAGCAGATTGGTGCCCAGCGTCTTCTCGAAGCCGTCGACCGTTTCGGTGCGGCGCTCGGTCAGCGCGCCGGCGTTGTTGATCAGGATGTCGACGTCGTCGTCGACCGACTGCGCGAACGCGCGCACCGACGACAGATCGGCGAGGTCGACCCGCGCGACCGCAGTGGATCCGCCGATATCGGCGGCGCGCTGCTCGCCCAGCTCGGTGTTGCGCACCGCCATGATCACGTGCGCGCCGGCGTTGGCCAGGGCGCGGGCGGTCCCGAGCCCGACGCCGTTGGTCGCGCCCGTCACGACGACTCGTTTGCCGGTCAGGTTGCCGAGCCGGGCCGGCGTCCAAGATAGGGTCACGGCGATCAAGAGTAATGGTCGGTTCTATGTAAATTGGACCGGTTCTGCCACCATTGTTCGCGGAAGCGGCGGAGACGGGCCCGACAGGTGGTTTCACATGAGTGACAGCGCAACGGAAATCACCAACCTGATCTACACCTACGCCGAGCTTCTCGATGGCGGCGACCTGGACGGGGTGGCCAGGCTCTTCGAGCACGGCCGGATCTGCGGCGTGGAGGACGGACCGCCGGAGACGGTGTTCGCCGGCGCCACCCGGGTGCGCGAGATGTATGAGATGGCCACCCGCATCTACTCCGACGGCACGCCGAAGACCAAGCACAACACGACCAACGTGCAGCTGTATATCGACGAGGCCGCGGGGACCGCCCGCAGCACGTCCTACTACTGCGTCACCCAGGCCACCCCCGACCTGCCGCTGCAGGTGATCGTGACCGGGCACTACAAGGACACGTTCCAGCGGGTGGACGGCGCCTGGCGGTTCGACAGCCGCACAATGTTCGTCGACCAGGTCGGCGACGTCAGTCAGCATCTGAAGTTCTGAAACGGTTCGTGTTATACGACAAGCCTTTAGGAAAATCAAATGCCCGATGATCCCGTCGCCACGGCCTCCCAGCACGAACAGGAACTGGCCGCCCTCGAGCTGATCGAACACCCCACCGTCAGGTCCGCCTACCAGGCGGTGGCGCAGACCTGGCTGGGCCGGGCGAACGCGTCGGAGGCGATGCGGGAGCGGTTCGACGCCGCGTTCGCCGAGGTGATGTTCTCGGCCGCGGTGTGGTCGTCCAACCAGGACAAGCTGCGGCCGAAGGTCAGCTGCATCACCCGGCTGGCGCACCCGGTCGACGGCCGCCGCATCCCCGGATCTCGTTGGGGCATCGACAATCCCGACAGCGTTTACCGGGTGATCCCGATCTCCGGCGATGAACGCTACGAAATTCACGGCCGGGTGGGCGAGCACCGCATGACCGAGAACTACTTCACGCTCTGGGACGCCAACATGGGCACCGTCGACGTGCTCAACGGCCGCACCATGCACGTCGACTCCGACGGCAGCTACACGATCACGGTGGACGCCGACCCCGCCGGTGGCCGGCCCAACCACGTGCGGACCACCCCGGCGGCGCACGAGTTCTACATCCGGGACGTGTTGTTGGACTGGGGGCGCGACGACGCCAATCACATTGAGGTGCAACGGCTTGGCGGTCCCCCGCTAGCGCCCGCGCGCACGCGCGACGAGCAGGCCGAGGCCACCGCGGCGATGATGGCGCACTTCGCCAACTTCACCGGCAAGCTCAGCCACGGCGTCTACAAGATGCCGCCCAACCACTTCGACCTGGCGTGGTCGGCCGACAAGGCCGGCGCGATGCGCAACCAGGTGTACGTCATGGGCCGCCTCGATCTCGCCCCCGACGAGGTGTTCGTGGTGGACCTCAACGACGGTGGCGCCGAATACTTCACGGTTCCGCTGAGCAACATCTGGGGCACCACGCTGAACATCCTCGACCGCACCGGCAGCCTCAACAAGGCGCAGTCGGTTCCCAACGAGGATGGCACGTACACCTACGTGATCGCGCCGACCGACCCCGGCGTGGCCAACTGGATCGACTCCGACGGCCTGCGGGAAGGGATCCTGACCCTGCGGATGGCCGAATTCGGCGAGTCGGGCCCCCGCGAGGACCTCGGCGCGCGCGGGCGGGTCGTCAAGCTGGACCGGCTCGACACCGAGCTGCCCGAGCTGCCACGGGTGAGCCCGCAGGAGCGGGCCGCTCAACTCGCCGACCGGCGGACGGCGTATCTGCGGCGCCTGCCCGAAGGGCCGGCCTGAGATGGCGCGCTGGCTTGTCACCGGCTGCTCCACCGGCTTCGGCCGCGAAATCGCCCGCGCGGCACTGGAAGCGGGACACCGCACGGTGGTGACCGCGCGGCGCGCCGACGCGGTGCGGGACTTCGCCGACGAGTTCGGGGATCGCGCCCTGGCCGTCGCGCTCGACGTCACCGACCCGAAGCAGATCGCGGCCGCGGTGTCGGCCGCAGACGACGCGTTCGGCGGCATCGATGTGCTGGTCAACAACGCCGGTCACGGATACCTGTCCGCCGTGGAGGAGGGCGAGGACGCCGAGGTCCGAAAGCTGTTCGAGGTCAACTACTTCGGTGCGGTCAACATGATCAAGGCGGTGCTGCCGGGCATGCGTGCGCGCGGCTCCGGGCACATCATCAACATGTCGTCGATGACCGGCCTGGTGGCCAACCCGCCCAACGCCTACTACTCGTCGACCAAGTTCGCGCTCGAGGCGATCACCGAGGCCCTCGCCACCGAGGTGCGCCCGCTGGGCATCAGGGTGACCGCGATCGAGCCGGGTGCCTTCCGCACCGATTGGGCGACGCGATCGATGAAGGAGTCGGCCACGCCGATAGCCGATTACGTCGACGTCGCGGCGCGCAAGGATCTGATCAAGCAGTTCGCCGATCATCTCCCCGGCGACCCGCGCAAGGTCGCCGAAGCCGTGCTCATGGTGACCACCCTCGACGAGCCGCCGCTGCGGCTGCTGTTGGGTCGCGACGTGCTCAAAGCCATGCGCGACAAGATCGCCGCGCTCTCGTCATCGATCGAAGAGTGGAAATCCGTCACGAAGGACGTGAACTTCGCGGATTAGTCCTCACTCGTCGAGGAACACGGCGTGCTCGTCCACCGCGTCGCGCCCGATGCGTAACTTGTTGGCGGGGAAATCGGGGTCGGAGTAGCCGATGGACAGGCCGCACAGGATGTTCAGCGCCGGCGGGATGTTCAGCTGCTCGCGCACCACGTCGGGGTAACCGGCGATCGCCACCTGCACGCAGGTTCCCAGTCCGCGCGCGGTCAGGGCGAGCAGCAAGGTCTGCAGGAACATACCCACTCCCATGCTGTCGGCGTAGCCGAGGTCGCGATGCATGCACACGATGGCACCCAGCGGGGCGCGGAAGAACTCCCAGTTGCGCAGCACGGCGATGCGCCGCGCCTCGCTGTCGTGGCGGGCGATGCCCATCGAGCCGTACACGTGCGCGCCGGTGTCGCTGCGGAAATGGGCGAACTCGGCGGGCAGCTGCGGTACCCGGGGCGGTTCGGCGCGGGCCTTTTCCAGCATCGCGGTCACCAACCGGTCGCGGGCGGCGCCGGCGACGAAGACCAGGTGCCATGGCTGCACATTGGAGTTCGACGGCGCGCGCATGGCCAGCTCCAGCGATTCCCGCACCAGGTGGCGCGGCACCGGGTCGGGCAGGAACAGCCGCGTCGAATGCCGCTCCCGGATGGTGTCTTCCAAGTCGTACATCGCTTCATGGTGTCAGGCGCCCGCGGCGATCGTGAGCGCGGCGAAGCCGGGCGAAACGGGTCGCCGCCACCAGGCCACGCCGATCGTGAGCGCGGCGAAGCCGCGCGAAACGGGTCGCCGCCACCAGGCCACGGCGATCGTGAGCGCGGCGAAGCCGGGCGATACGGGTCGCCGCCACAGGCCGCGCCGATCGTGAGGGCGGCGAAGCCGCGCGAAACGGGTCGTTACGTCAAACGGGTTCGTCGTCGTCGGTGTCACGGAGGAATCTTTCGGGGTGGTGGAAGTTGTTGGTTCTAGGTTGCCCACGGTCCAGGTGCGCGGGCGGGAGCCATTCCGTTTCGCCACGGGCGTTGGTGCGGGTGGTCCAGCCCTTTTCGGCGAGTCGGTTGTCGGGCCCGCAGGCCAGGGTCAGGTCGTCGATGTCGGTGCGGCGGGTGGCTTGCCAGCCCGTGACGTGGTGGACCTGGCTGTGGTATGCCGGCGCATCACACCCCGGCTTGGTACACCCACGGTCTCTGGCGTACAACATGATTCGCTGCGCCGGGGAAGCCAACCGCTTGGTGTGGTGCAGTGCTAACGACCTGCTCTTGTCGAAGATCGCCAAGTAGTGGTGAGCGTGGCCGGCCCAGCGGATCACATCCGCCATCGGCACCAAGGTGCCGCCGGCGGTCAGCGCCTTGCCGGCGGCCGCCTCAAGATCCTGCAACGTGGTGGTGACCACGATCGACACCGGCAAGCCATTGTGCTGACCCAGATCACCGGAGGCCAGCAGGCCGCGCAGCGCGGCCAGGAAGGCATCATGGTTGCGCTGGGCCCGGCTGCGAATATCGCGACGCACCGCGTCCTGGTCGGGTGTCGCGTCGACGATCGGCGTCTCATCCTCGGGGTTGCACGCGCCCGGGGCGGCCAGCTTGGCGAGCATTGCCTCGATAGCGGCCCGCAACTCCGGGGTCACCAGGCCGCTGAGGCGCGACATGCCGTCGCACTCCTGTGCGCCCAGGGTGATGCCGCGCTTGCGGGCCCGCTCGGCGTCGCTGAATTCCCCATCGGGGTGCAGCCAATCCATCAACCGCTTTGCGTAGGTGGCCAATTCGTCGGGCCGATAGCCGGCGGCCTTGACAGCCAGGTCGGCTTCGGCGGTCTGCCGGGTCAACGCGTCGACCTCGGCCGGCAGATGGGCCAGGAAGCCGCGAATCACCTTGACGTGCCCCTCGCCGATCAGCCCCTCGCGCTGACCGGCCGCGGTCGCGCTCAACTTCGGCGGCAACGGCTCACCGGTCAACGCCCGGCGCTCGCCCAGGTCGGCGGCTTCCTCGATGCGCCGGCCCGCCTCGGCCTTGGTGATCCGCAACCGGTCGGCCAGCCCCACACGCAGCGAGCCACCCAACTCTTCGGCACTGGCCTGCGCGGAAAGCTGATTGATCAACGCATGCTGAGGCGCCCGCAGCCGGCGTGCCACGCTTTCCACCCGCTCCAAGGCGCGCAGCCGCTCCGGCGTGGTGAGGACGTCAAAGGACAGCTCACACAAGCGGTCAGCGTCGCCACCGAGCGCGTCGATGACCTCGACGATCTCCTCACGACTGCTGACACCCATGCCTCAAACTCTAGGAACACCCACCGACAAAAATGCCCGCTCTGTGACTAGTGAAACCAAAGTGGCACAAGGGATTACAAAGAAACCGCGCAATAGGAACCGCGCTAATCGCGGACGACAATGACCGTCTTGCCGGGGCGATGGCCCGGGTGGTTGCGGCTTTCGAACGCCTCCCGCCCCCTGTCGAGGCGGAACGTCTGCGCGATATCCACGCGCAACCGTCCGCTGTCGACCAGCGCGGCGAGCTCGGCGAGCTGATCGCGATTGGGTGTGACGATGAAAAACGTTGCCGTGATGCCATATTCGTCGTCTCGACCTGCGGGCGGCGGCGCCGACAGGGTGATCAGCCGCCCGCCGCGGCGCAGCACGGGATACGAACGCTCCAGCGTCTGGCCGCCGACGGTGTCGATCACGACGTCGTAGAGCGCGTCGTCGAACGCCTCGGTGCGGACGTCGATCACGCGGGTGGCCCCGTATCCGCGGACGAGATCGCCGGCGTCACTGCGCACCGTCGCGGTGACGCGCGCGCCCAGCATCGCGGCCAGCTGGATCGTCAGCGCGCCCACGCCGCCCGCGCCGCCGTGCACCAACACGGCCTCGCCGGACCGCACGCCGGCGTGGTCGACCAACGCTTGCAGGGCCGTCAGACCGGCCAGCGGCAGCGCGGCGGCGACGGCGTGCGACACCGTCGACGGCTTGGCGGCCAGGTCCGCCGCCGGCACACAGACGAATTCGGCGGCGGCGCCGTCGCGGTCGAAGTCGATGAGCCCGTACACCTCGTCGCCGGGCGCGAAATCCGTCACGCCCGGCGCCACCTCGCCGACAACGCCCGACACCTCGTGGGACGGGATGACCGGTGTCTGGTTCACCCGGGTCCAGGTCTCATCCCACGTCAACTCGTCGAACGTGATGGCCGCGGCGTAGACGGCCACCAGGACTTCGCCCGCGGCCGGGGCCGGTACGGGCGCGCGCTCCACGACGAGTTGTTCCGGGCCGCCCCGGTGGTGGGCCCGCAATGCGGTCATCTCGGTCACGGCAGCCTCCAATCGATCGGGTCGGCGCCCATGCCCGTCAAGAGCTCGTTGGCGCGACTGAACGGACGCGACCCGAAGAACCCCCGCGACGCCGACAGCGGTGAGGGGTGGGGCGACTCGATCGCCACGCAATTGCCTTCGGCGAGAATCGGTTTGAGCGTCGAGGCGTCGCGACCCCACAGGATGGCCACCAGCGGCTGCGAGCGCGCGGCCAGCGCGCGGATGGCGCACTCGGTCACCGCCTCCCAGCCCTTGCCCCGATGCGAGGCCGGATTGCTGGGTCGCACGGTGAGCACCCTGTTCAACAGCATCACGCCGCGCTCGGCCCACGGCGTCAGATCGCCGCACGACGGCGCCGGGTGACCGAGGTCGGCGGCGTATTCGTCGAAGATGTTGGCCAGGCTGCGCGGCAGCGGGCGCACGTCGGGGGCCACCGAAAAGCTCAGTCCCACCGCGTGTCCCGGCGTCGGGTACGGGTCCTGCCCGACGATCAACACCCGGACATCGTCGAATGGAAAGGTGAACGCCCGCAAGACGTTCGGACCCGCCGGCAGGTACCTGCGCCCGGCCGCGATCTCGTCCCGCAGGAACTGGCCCATCGCGGCCACCTGATCGGCCACCGGCTGCAACGCGGCCGCCCAACCGTGCTCGACGAGTTCCGCCAACGGGCGCGCCGTCATCGCGGCCCCATTTCACTCACCGCGCCACCCTAACGGTCATACGACTGCCAGCCGGCGTAACCCGTCCACTCGCGCCCGTCGACAACCACATCGGGCTTGCCCTCGAGCACCCGCCCGATGATGCGCCATCCGGCCGGTGCGGGTCCGGCGAAACAGGCCACCAGGGCGTGGTCTTCGCCGCCGCCCAGCACCCACGGCCACGGGTCGGCGCCGACGGCGGCGCCCGCGGCGCTCAGTGCGTCGCGGTCCGCCGCCAGCGTCGCGGTCGACAGGTCCATCGTCACCGCGGACGCCTCGGCGACGTGGCGCAGGTCGGCGACCAGGCCGTCGGAGACGTCGATCATCGCCTGGGCTCCCCCGGCCGCCGCGGCCACCCCCTGCCCGTAGGGCGGCTGGGGAACCAGATGCCGCCGGCGCAGCGCGTCGAAACCCTCAATCCCCTTGCCGAACAAGGCAAGCCCCGCCGCCGAGCGACCCAGTTCACCGGCTACCGCGATCACCGAGCCCGCCTTGGCGCCGGACCGCAGCACCGGCGCGCGGCCGTCCAGCTCGCCCAGTACCGTCACGGAAATCACCCACTGCGGGCAGCTGACCAGATCGCCGCCGGCGATGCCCGCGCCGATGCGCTGGGCCTCGTCCCACATCCCGCCGACCAGCGCGTCCACCTCCGCTACCGGGGTGTCACCGGGCCCGCCGAACGCGACCACGAACGCCGTTGGGCGCGCGCCCATCGCCTCGATGTCCGCGGCGTTCTGGGCGATGGCCTTGCGGCCGACGTCGTGGGGCGTCGACCAGTCCAGGCGAAAGTGCCGGTCCTGCACCAGCATGTCGGTCGACACCGCGAGGCGCCCGTCCCGGGCCTGCACCACGGCCGCATCGTCGCCGGGCCCGACCGCGACCGCGGCCGGCTGTCGGCGGCCGCGCACCAGCCGATCGATGACGGTGAACTCACCGAGTTGCTGCAGGGTGGGATTCGATGCGTCGTCGGGCACGCCACCTCCTCCGCGCGTCCGGGCCCGTGCGGCCCGCTATCCGCTCTCCGACCTGCGGTAAGTTCAGTAACTGCCCGCGCGAGCGGCCCGCGCCAGTGTAGAGCCCCGCGCCGTCGTGCCAGAGATAGGAGGTGCGCGGGCGGTGACGACCGACGCCGATACCGGCCCCGCCGGGGACGAGGGACCGCCGACCGCGCTGATCATCGCCGCGGTCGCCGTGGCCGTCGTGGCGATCGGCGCGATACTGGTGATCGCGGCCAACCGCCAGGCGCCGCCGCAACCGGTCGCCCTGGCGGCCGCCCCGGCGCCGCAGGCCGACAGCCCCGCGTGCCGGGCACTGGCCGGGGCCCTGCCGCAGCGACTCGGCGACTATCAACGCGCGCCCATCGCGCAGCCGGCGCCCCAGGGCGCCACCGCGTGGCGCGCCGGGCCCGACAGTCAGCCCGTGGTGCTGCGCTGCGGGCTCGACCGCCCCGCCGAGTTCGTGGTCGGGTCCCCGATTCAGGTCGTCGACCGGGTGCAGTGGTTCGAGGTGCGTCCCGAGCAGCAATCCGCCGGTGACGCGGGCCGATCCACCTGGTATGCCGTGGACCGGCCGGTGTATGTGGCGCTCACGCTGCCGTCGGGGTCGGGCCCGACGCCCATTCAGCAACTCTCCGAATTGATCGATCACACCATTGCGGCGGTGCCGATCAACCCGGGGCCAGCCCACTAGCCATTTGGTGGCGACCCGCTTCGCCCGGCCACGCCGCGCTCGCGATCGCCACTAATCCAATGGTGGCGACCCGCTTCGCCCGGCCACGCCGCGCTCGCGATCGCCACTAGCGCAAACCCACCCCGCGCGCCAACGCCGTTTCCACCATGGTCGCCAACAGGGTGGGATAGTCCACGCCGCTGGCCGCCCACATCCTCGGGTACATCGAGATCGTGGTGAACCCCGGCATCGTGTTGATCTCGTTGAGCACCGGCCCGTCGTCGGTGAGGAAGAAGTCGACGCGGGCCAGACCCTGACAGTCGATGGCCTTGAACGCCCGGATCGCCAAATGCCGGATGGCGTCGGCGATGTCGTCGTCGACTTTGGCCGGCACGTCCAATTCGGCTGCGTCGTCGAGATATTTGGTGGCGAAGTCGTAGAACGAGTCCTCACGTCCCCGCACCCCGGCCACCCGGATCTCGCCCAATGTGCTGGCTTCGATTGTGCCGTCGGGCATTTCGAGCACTCCGCACTCCAGCTCGCGGCCCGTGATCGCCGCCTCCACGATCACCTTCGGGTCGTGGCGGCGTGCCAAAGCGACGGCGGCGGCCAGCTCGTCCCAGCTCGACACCCGGGTGACCCCGATCGAGGAGCCGCCCCGGGCGGGCTTGACGAACACCGGCAGGCCCAGCCGCTCGCACTCCTCGGGCCGCAGGGTCGAGCGCGACGGGCGCAGCACCGCGTACGGGCCCACCGGCAGCCCCTCGGCGACGAACAGCTTCTTGGTGAACTCCTTGTCCATGCCCGCCGCGCTGGCCAGCACGCCCGCGCCGACGTAAGGCACCCCGGCCAGTTCCAGCAGGCCCTGGATCGTGCCGTCCTCGCCGTAGGGACCGTGCAGCACCGGGAACACCACGTCGACGGACGTCAGCACCTCACCGGCCCCGGGCGACAGGGAGACCAATTGGCCGCCGCGGCCCGGGTCCGCCGGCAGGGCCAGCTCCGTGCCCGACTGAGCCGTGACCTCTGGCAGTTGCCGGTTGGTGATGGCGAGCGCGTCCGGGTCACCGTCGGTGAGCACCCAGGACCCTTCCGGGGTGATGCCGACCGCGACCACCTCGAACCGCTGCGGGTCGAGGTTGCGCAGGATGCTGCCCGCGGACACGCACGAGATGGCGTGCTCGTTGCTGCGCCCGCCGAAGACGACGGCGACGCGCACGCGGTTCCCGCTGGCACTCACAACCTAAAGAGGCTACCGGTTGCGCGGCGCTCGGGCCGGGCGGCGGGTCGCTAGCTGGGGTTTTCGGTCGATGATCACTCGGGCTTGGTCCTGCGGCCCAGCAGCAGGGCCATCGCCTCGTCCACCGACAGCCCCTTGTGGCAGACCCGGTGCACGGCGTCGGTGAGCGGCATCTCCACGTCGTAACTCGACGCGAGCGCCAGCACCGATTCACACGACGTCACGCCCTCGACGACGTGGCCACCGCCCGCCTGCATCGCCGACTCCATCGTCCCGCCGCGGCCCAGGCGTTCGCCGAAGGACCGGTTGCGCGACTGCGGCGACGTGCACGTCGCCACCAGGTCGCCCACCCCGGCCAGGCCGGCCAGCGTGGCGCCCTTGGCGCCGAGCGCGATCCCCAACCGGATGATCTCGGCCAGACCCCGGGTGATGATCGCAGCCGCGGTGTTTTCGCCTAGCCCGACGCCTGCCGCCATGCCGCACGCGAGCGCGATGACGTTCTTGCAGGCGCCGCCGATCTCGGTGCCGACGACATCACTATTGGTATAGGGGCGGAAGTAGCCGGTGTTCAGCATGCGCTGCAGCGCGACGGCCCGGCCGGAATCGCTGCACGCGACGACCGTGGCGGCGGGCTGGCATTCGGCGATCTCGCTGGCCAGGTTCGGTCCCGAGATCACCGCGACCTGCGCCGGGTCCACCCCCGTCACCGACACGATGACCTGACTCATCCGCATCAGGGTGCCCAGCTCGATGCCCTTGGCCAGGCTGACCAGGGTGGCACCGTCGGGCACCAGCGGCGCCCACCCCTCCAGGTTGGCGCGCATCGTTTGAGCGGGCACCGCCAGCAGCACGGTCGAGGCGCCGTCGAGCGCGTCGGCCGCGTCGGTGGTGGCGCGAATGCCGGCCGGCAGCGCTGTGCCGGGCAGATAGTCGGGGTTGGATCGGGTGGCGTTGATGCGGTCCGCCACATCAGAGCGACGGGCCCACAGCGTGACCTCCGCGTCCGGTTCCGCGGCCTCGACGAGCACCTTGGCCAGCGCGGTGCCCCACGCGCCGGCACCCATGACCGCGACGGCGCCGTTCGAGCCGGTCATCAACCACCCCCGTCTTTTTCTCCAGCGTGTTGCAGCCGCTACACCCTAGATCAGCGGACGTCACGCGAGCCAGCGCGTCCGTCGCTGGCAGGATGAGATGTCATGAGCGGCATACGAGCCGACGACGCGGGTAAAGACGTCGCCCTGATTGTCGCCGTCAAGCGGTTGGCCGCGGCCAAGACGAGGCTGGCCCCGGTTTTCTCGGCGCGCACCCGGGAGAGCGTGGTGCTCGCCATGTTGATCGACACCCTCACGGCCGCGACCCGCGTTGATGCGTTGGGTTCCATTACGGTCGTCACCCCCGACGAGGCCGCGGCCGCGGCGGCCACCGAGCTGGGGGCCGAGGTGCTGGCCGACCCGACGCCCGAGGGGCACGGCGACCCGCTGAACAACGCCATCGCCACCGCGGAGCGGGCGGTGGGTGGGTTCTTCCCGAATATCGTTGTGCTGCAAGGCGATTTGCCCGCGCTGCAGACACAGGAGCTGGCCGAGGCGATCGCCGCGGCGCGGCAGCACCGGCGCAGCTTCGTCGCCGACCGGCTGGCGACCGGAACCGCCGCCCTGTTCGCCTTCGGCGCCCAGCTCGATCCGCAGTTCGGCGCCGATTCGGCGGCGCGGCATCGGCGTTCGGGTGCGATCGAACTGACCGGCGCGTGGCCGGGCCTGCGCTGCGACGTCGACACTCCCGACGACCTCGCCGCCGCGCGCCGGCTGGGGGTCGGTGCCGCGACCGCCCGGGCGCTGGTGCAGCAGTGAACCTGGCGGTACCTGTCGTCGGGGTGAACGTCGTGCCAACGGGGAATGGATGTCCAACGAGCGCTAGCAGCATCGGCGCGTGATGAGCAATGATCGCAGGGTGACTGAAACCGAAGCCGAGGCGCGCCCCGACGAGAATCTGTGGCATCCGGACTCGGCCGTGGCGGCACCGCCCGCCGCGACGCCGTCCGCCATCACCGACCTGCCGGAGGACCGCTACCTCAACCGGGAACTGAGCTGGCTCGATTTCAACGCCCGCGTGCTGGCGCTGGCCGCCGACAATTCGTTGGCCCTGCTGGAACGAGCCAAGTTCCTGGCCATCTTCGCCTCCAACCTCGACGAGTTCTACATGGTCCGCGTCGCCGGGCTCAAGCGCCGCGACGAGATGGGGCTGTCGGTTCGCTCGGCCGACGGCCTGACGCCGCGCGAGCAACTGGCCCTCATCGGCGAGCAGACCCAACGCATCGCGACCCGGCACGCGCGGGTGTTCCTCGATTCGGTGCGCCCGGCGCTCGCCGAGGAAGGCATACATATAGTCACGTGGGCCGATTTGGATCAGGGCGAGCGCGACGAACTGTCGACCTATTTCCACGATCAGGTCTTCCCCGTGCTGACTCCCCTCGCCGTCGACCCCGCCCACCCCTTCCCCTTCGTCAGTGGTCTGAGCCTGAACCTGGCGGTGATGGTGCGCCAACCCGAGGACGGCGGCCAGCACTTCGCGCGGGTGAAGGTGCCCAACAACGTGGATCGGTTCGTCGAATTGGGCGCCCGCGGCCATACGGACGAGGCCGAGGGGTCCGGGATAATCCGCTACCTGCCAATGGAAGAGCTGATCGCGGCCTTCCTGCCGGTGCTGTTCCCGGGCATGGAGATCGTTCAGCATCACGCTTTCCGCATTACCCGCAACGCGGACTACGAGGTCGAAGAGGACCGCGACGAAGACCTGCTGCAAGCCCTGGAACGGGAATTGGCGCGCAGGCGATTCGGGTCCCCGGTGCGACTCGAGGTCGCCGACGACATGACCGAGAGCATGCTGGAATTGCTGCTGCGCGAACTCGACGTGAATCCGGGCGACGTCATCGAGGTGCCGGGCCTGCTGGACCTGTCGTCATTGTGGCAGGTCTACAGCGTCGACCGGCCGGCGCTCAAAGACCCGGCTTTCGTCCCCGCCACCAGCCCCGCGTTCGTCGATCGCGAGACGCCCAGGAGCATCTTCGCGACGCTGCGCGAAGGCGATGTGCTGCTTCATCATCCGTACGAATCGTTCTCCACGAGCGTGCAGCGATTCATCGAGCAGGCCGCGGCCGATCCGAATGTGCTGGCGATCAAGCAGACGCTGTACCGCACATCCGGCGATTCGCCGATCGTTCGGGCGCTCATCGCCGCCGCCGAGGCGGGCAAGCAGGTGGTGGCGCTCGTGGAGATCAAGGCGCGTTTCGACGAGCAGGCCAACATCCGCTGGGCGCGAACGCTGGAGCAGGCGGGCGTGCATGTCGTCTACGGCTACGTCGGGCTCAAGACGCACTGCAAGACCTGCCTGGTGGTGCGCCGCGAGGGTTCGGCGATCCGCCGTTATTGCCATATCGGAACCGGCAATTACAACGGCAAGACGGCGCGACTGTACGAGGACGTCGGGCTCTTGACGGCGTCGCCCGAGATCGGCGCGGACCTGACCGACCTGTTCAATTCGCTGACGGGCTACTCGCGCAAGGTCTCCTATCGCAATCTTCTGGTGGCCCCGCACGGAATTCGCACCGGCATCATCGAACGCGTCGAGCGCGAGATCGCCGCCCACCGCGAACACGGCAACGGGCGGATCCGGCTGAAGATGAACGCCCTCGTCGACGAGCAGGTCATCGACGCGCTCTATCGCGCGTCGATGGCCGACGTGCGGGTGGAGGTGGTGGTGCGCGGCATCTGCGCGCTGCGCCCCGGCGCCGACGAATTCTCCGAGAACATCGCGGTCCGTTCGATCCTCGGCCGCTTCCTGGAGCATTCGCGCATCATGCATTTCAATCGCATCAACGAGTTCTGGATCGGCAGCGCCGACATGATGCACCGCAACCTCGACCGGCGCGTCGAGGCGTTGGTTCAGGTCAAGGACCCGCGGCTGACCTCATACCTGGACGACCTGTTCGAGTCCGCGCTGGATCCGTCCACCCGCTGCTGGGAGCTCGGGCCCGACGGGCAGTGGATCGCGTCGCCGCAGGAGGGCCACACCGTGCGCGATCACCAAGTGTCGTTGATGGAGCGGCACCGCAGTCCGTAACCCCCTGTGTGGTGATTTACGGTTGTTCCCCGTCCGCACCGCGCGGCCCCGACCGAATTGACCTGCAGGAGTTGATTTGCCGACCAAGAGCTCGCGTTCGGGAAGCCGGATCGTGCACGCCGCCGGAGCGGTGCTGTGGCGACCGACCGATTCGGCCAACCCCGGCCTCGAGATCGCGGTGATCCACCGCCCCCGCTATGACGACTGGTCACTGCCGAAGGGAAAGGTGGACCCGGGCGAGACGGCGCCCGTCGCCGCGGTGCGGGAAGTGTGCGAGGAGACGGGGCAGCACGCCATCCTGGGCAGGCGGCTCGACATGGTGAGCTACCCGATCGAGGCGGGCGTCAAAAAGGTGTACTACTGGGCAGCGCGCAGCACCGGCGGTGAGTTCACCCCCGGCAACGAGGTCGACGAATTGGTGTGGGTCCCGATAACCGACGCGCTGAAAATGCTCAGCTATTCCCACGATCGAAAGATGTTGCGTCACTTCACGAAACATCCCGCCGACACGCACACCGTGGTGGTGGTGCGGCACGGCACGGCCGGCCGGAAGTCCCGCTTCAAGGGCGACGACACCCAGCGACCGCTGGACAAACGGGGACGCGCCCAGGCGGAGGCGCTGGTTCCGCAGCTGCTGGCCTTCGGCGCCACCGACGTGTACGCGGCGGACCGGCTGCGCTGCCACCAGACGGTGGAACCGCTGGCCGAGGAGTTGGGCGTGACCGTGCGCAACGAGCCGACCCTCACCGAGGAGTCCTACGCCAAAAGCCCCAAACGCGCCCGGCGTCGGATCCTCGACATCGCCGGGCAGCAAGGCACACCGGTCATTTGCACACAGGGCAAGGTGATCCCCGACTTGATCGCGTGGTGGTGTGAGCGGGACGGTGTGCGTCCGGACAAGTCACGCAATCACAAGGGCAGCACCTGGGTGCTGTCGCTGTCAGGCGGCAAGCTGGTGGCGGCCGACCACATCGGCGGCGCGCTGGCCGCCAACGTGCGGGCGTAACACGCGAATACCCTTCGGGTGCATCGCTGCGACCCGAAGGGTATTCGCGTTTGATCTACTGCCGCCTAGCGGCGACCGCGACGCGCGGTGGCCTTCTTGGCCGGAGCCTTCTTTGCGGCGGTCTTCTTGGCCGGAGCCTTGGTTGCGGCCTTCTTGGCCGGAGCCTTGCGGGCCGGAGCCTTCTTGGCGACGGCCTTCTTCGCCGGAGCCTTCTTGGCGACGGTCTTCTTGGCCGGAGCCTTCTTGGCGACGGTCTTCTTGGCCGGAGCCTTCTTGGCGGGAGCCTTCTTCGCCGCGGCCTTCTTAGCCGGGGCCTTCTTCGCCGCGGCCTTCTTGGCGGGGGCCTTCTTGGCAGCGGTCTTCTTGGCCGCGCCGCTTGAAACTACACCACGCTTCACTGCAGGTCCTTCCGACGGGAGACGCTGTGCGCCAGAGACAACCGCTTTAAATTGAGCACCGGGACGGAACGCCGGGACGGAGGTCGGCTTCACCTTCACCGTCTCGCCCGTACGCGGGTTGCGGGCCACCCGCGCCGCGCGGCGCCGTTGCTCGAAAACACCGAACCCGGTAATGGTCACGCTGTCGCCCTTGTGCACCGCGCGCACAATGGTGTCGACGACGTTCTCGACGGCAGCGGTCGCCTGCCGTCGGTCGGTGTTCAATTTCTGTGTGAGCACATCAATGAGCTCTGCCTTATTCATCCAATCCCTCCGACGCTAGTGGTCCTCGATTTGAACCGACTAGTGCACACGGTAAACCCTCACCCAGCAAATTTCCAAGAGCCACGCGCAATTTCAGGGTCGGGCATTGCGAAGTTTCGCAATCCGGTTGCCGCCCTTGACCGGTGGCGGAGTTGGAAATCGGCCCGGTTAGTTAGGTGGGCGAGAAAAAATTCCGGCCTTCTCGACCGTTCAGGGAGCGGGCAGAGTGCGCGGTTTCCACTGCGGGTACGCGGCTTCGTATGACTCGATTTTGTCGAGTTTCCGCAGCGTAAGGGCTATATCGTCGAGCCCTTCCAACAGTCGCCAGGCGGTGTGGTCGTCAATCTTGAACGGCAGCACCGTCGTTCCCGCGGTGATATTTCGATCTTGAAGATTGGCAGTGATTTCCAGTCCCGGGCTCTGCTCGATCAGCTTCCAAAGTAGTTCCACGCCGTCTTGGGAAACTTCGGCGGCCAACAGGCCCGCCTTGCCGGCGTTGCCCCGGAAGATGTCACCGAATCGAGACGAGATGACCACCCGGAAGCCGTAGTCCATCAGCGCCCACACCGCGTGCTCGCGCGACGACCCGGTCCCGAAATCGGGTCCGGCGACGAGGACCGACCCCCGGTCAAAGGGGCTGAGGTTAAGCACGAATGAGGGATCCGAGCGCCAGCTCGCGAACAAACCGTCCTCGAAACCGGTTCGGGTGACGCGCTTCAAATACACCGCCGGAATGATCTGATCGGTGTCGACATTGGACCGCCGCAACGGCACACCGATGCCGGTGTGGGTGGTGAATGCTTCCATGCTGATGCCTTCTTACTCGATTGGGTCAGTTCAAATCGGCCGGGGCGGACAGGGTGCCGCGAACTGCTGTCGCGGCGGCAACGGCCGGAGACACCAAATGCGTGCGGCCGCCTTTCCCCTGGCGCCCTTCGAAGTTGCGGTTGGACGTCGCCGCGCACCGCTCCCCCGGCGCCAGCTGATCCGGATTCATCCCCAGGCACATCGAGCAACCGGCCTGTCGCCATTCGGCGCCCGCTGCGGTGAAAACCTCACCCAGCCCTTCGGCTTCGGCCTGGGCGCGTACCCGCATGGAGCCGGGCACCACGAGCATCCGCACCCCCGGGGCCAGCTTGCGGCCGCGCAGCACATCCGCGACGACCCGCAGATCTTCGATACGACCGTTGGTACAAGAGCCGACGAACACCGTGTCGACCGCGATATCGCGCATCGGAGTACCCGGTCGAAGGTCCATGTAGGCCAACGCTTTCTCGGCGGCCTGCCGCTCGGCGTCGCCGGTCATCAGCTCCGGGTCGGGCACGGCCGCGGCCAGCGGCACGCCCTGCCCCGGGTTCGTTCCCCACGTCACGAACGGGCTCAATGATGTCGCGTCGAGATGGACCTCGGTGTCGAAGACCGCACCGGGGTCGGTGTGCAGCTCCCGCCAATAGCGCATCGCCGCGTCCCACTGCGCGCCCTGCGGCGCGTGCGGCTTGTCGCGCAGGAATTCGAAGGTGGTGGCGTCCGGTGCCACCATGCCCGCGCGGGCGCCGGCCTCGATGCTCATGTTGCAGATCGTCATCCGGCCTTCCATCGACAGCGATTCGATGGCGCTGCCGCGGTATTCGATCACGTGCCCCTGCCCGCCGCCGGTGCCGATCTTGGCGATCAACGCGAGGATGATGTCCTTGGCCGTCACACCGGCGGGCAATTCCCCGTCGACGTTGACCGCCATCGTCTTGAACGGCCGCAGCGGCAACGTCTGGGTTGCCAGCACGTGCTCGACCTCCGAGGTGCCGATGCCCATCGCCAGCGCGCCGAAGGCGCCGTGCGTCGAGGTGTGACTATCCCCACAGACCACCGTCATTCCCGGTTGGGTGAGGCCCAGCTGCGGCCCGACGACATGCACGATGCCCTGCTCGATATCGCCCATCGGATAAAGGCGGACGCCGAATTCGGCGCAGTTGCGGCGCAACGTCTCGACCTGGGTGCGCGACACCGGATCGGCGATCGGCCTGTCGATGTCGACGGTCGGCACGTTGTGGTCCTCGGTGGCCAGTGTCAGGTCGGGGCGCCGCACTCCCCGGCCGGCCAGGCGCAGCCCGTCGAAAGCCTGCGGGCTGGTGACCTCGTGCACCAGATGCAGATCGATGTAGATGAGGTCGGGCGCCCCTCCTTGTTCGGCGGCGCTCCCCTTGTCCACAACGTGGTCGTCCCACACCTTTTCGGCCAGGGTGCGCGGCTTGCCGGATCCCATCGCGTATTCGCCTCGATTCCCTCAAGCGCGGCTCGCCGATCGACCTTGGGCTGTGATCTCAGAATGCGAGACGCTAGTATCTTCCTGTGAGACAGCATAGCGGCATCGGCGTCCTCGACAAAGCCGTGGGTCTACTGCACACGATCGCCCAATCCCCCTGCGGGTTGGCCGAACTGTGCGAACGCACCGGGCTGCCCCGGGCCACGGCGTATCGGCTGGCCGCCGCGCTCGAAGTCCATCGCCTGCTGGCCCGCGACGACGAAGGGCGGTGGCGGCTCGGGCCGGCCGTCAGCGAGCTCGCCGCTCACGTCAACGATCCGCTGCTGGCCGCCAGCGCCGGGGTGCTTCCCCTGTTGCGCGAGACCACCGGGGAGAGCGTGCAGCTCTACCGCCGGGAGGGCACGGCCCGGGTGTGTGTGGCGGCCCTGGAACCCGCTGCGGGCCTTCGCGATACGGTCCCGGTCGGGGCGCGGTTGCCGATGACGGCGGGCTCGGGCGCCAAGGTGCTGCTGGCCCACAGCGACGCGGCGACCCAGAAGGCGGTGCTCCCGACGGCCAAGTTCACCGAGCGCACGCTGGCCGAGGTGCGGCGACGCGGCTGGGCGCAAAGCGTGGCCGAGCGGGAGCCCGGAGTCGCGAGCGTCTCGGTTCCCGTGCGCGACAGCCGCGGTGCCGTCGTCGCGGCCATCTCGGTGTCGGGACCGGTCGACCGGATCGGCCGTCGGCCCGGTGCACGCTGGGCCGCCGATCTGTTGTCGGCCGCCGAGGCGCTGACCCGGCGGCTGTAGGGCCGTCGAGTCGAGTGTGCATCGATGGCGTCGGGGGTGTAACTACGGCGGCGAAATCGCCAAAATCCCGCCGCACCCGCACACTCGATGCCATCGGCGCACACTGAACGCCACCGGTGCACACGCGACGAACGTGTCCTGACAGACTGACCGCCATGGGAACGAATCAGCGCGCGAGCATCGTCATGTCCTCGGACGAAATCGCGGACTTCGTCGACAAGAGCCGCACCGGGACGCTGGCCACCATCGGCCCCGACGGTCAGCCGCATCTGACCGCGATGTGGTACGCCGTCGTCGACGGCCAAATCTGGCTGGAGACCAAGGCCAAGTCGCAGAAGGCGGTCAACCTCAACCGGGATCCGCGGGTGAGCTTCCTGATCGAGGACGGGCACACCTATGACACGCTGCGCGGGGTGTCGTTCGAGGGTGTCGCGGAGATCGTCGACGATCCGGACGTCGCGCACCGGGTCGGGGTCAGCGTCTGGGAGCGCTACACCGGCCCCTACACGGACGACATGAAGCCCTTCGTGGAGCAGATGATGAACAAGCGCGTCTGCGTGCGCATAGTGGCCCGGCGCGCCCGCTCGTGGGACCACCGCAAACTTGGGTTGCCGGCCATGCCGGTGGGCGGCTCCACGGCACCGGCCGTGTTAGGAACCGGTCAATAATTTTGTAGCCCCGATGGGATTCGAACCCACGCTACCGCCGTGAGAGGGCGGCGTCCTAGGCCGCTAGACGACGGGGCCAAGAAACGATCCAGAGACGATCCGGAGTGCCAGCATAGCTCACACCCCAAAAGCCCACCTAATCGCTTGAGGTGGCGCGATTTTGCTGGGGTACCAGGACTCGAACCTAGAATGGCTGAACCAGAATCAGCTGTGTTGCCAATTACACCATACCCCATTGGCTGCCTAAAACCGCTGGTCAGCGGCCATCCTGAGCCTTTTCACCCTGCTCGGGAGACCGCCGCTGCCCGCCGTTGTCGGCCTTTGTAAACCGCAGTGCAGACTACCAAACACTCGGCACACAATCCGCACGCGAGGTCGTCGCCTACCCGCCGACCGTTTCGCGCGCGGCGCGTAGCCGCAGCAGGCTGCGGTCGCGGCCGAGCAGCTCCAGCGATTCGAACAATGGCGGGCTGACCGTCGTTCCCGTGGCGGCGACCCTGATCGGGCCAAAGGCCTTGCGCGGTTTGAGGCCCAGGCCGTCGATGAGCGCGGCCTTGAGGGCGGACTCGATGTCGGCGGTGGTCCAGTCGGCCACGCCGTCCAGCGCGGTCAGCGCCGCCGCCATCACCGCGGCCGCGTCCGCGCCGAGTTCCTTGGCGGCGGCCTTGGGGTCGACGGCGTATTCGTCGTCGTTGAGGAACTTCAGCAGCTCCCACGCGTCGGCGAGCACGACGATGCGCGTCTGCACCAGGTCCGCGGCGGTGGCGAACGCCGCGTCATCCAATCCGAGGCGGTGGCCGTGCGCCTCGAAGTAGGCACGCAACCGACCGGCGAAGTCCGCCGGCTCGAGCATCCGGATGTGCTCGCCGTTGAGCGCGTCGGCCTTCTTCTGGTCGAACCGCGCGGGATTGGAATTGACGTTCACGACGTCGAAGGCGGCCACCATCTCGTCGAGACTGAACACGTCGTGGTCGTCGGCGATGGCCCAGCCGAGCAGCGCGAGGTAATTGAGCAGCCCCTCGGGGATGAAGCCGCGATCGCGGTGGGCGAACAGGTTCGACTGCGGGTCGCGCTTGGAGAGTTTCTTGGTTCCCTCCCCCAATACCGTTGGCAGGTGGGCGAACTCCGGGATGCGCTCGGCGACGCCGATCCGGATCAGCGACTGGTACAGGGCGAGCTGCCGCGGGGTCGACGGCAGCAGGTCCTCGCCCCGCAGCACGTGGGTGATTTTCATCAACGCGTCGTCGCACGGATTGACCAAGGTGTACAACGGATCTCCGTTGGCGCGGGTCAACGCGAAGTCCGGCACGGAGCCCGCGGCGAAGTTGGTGGGCCCGCGCACGAGGTCGTTCCAGCCGAGGTCTTCGTCGGGCATCCGCAGCCGCACCACCGGCTTGCGGCCCTCCGCGAGGAACGCGGCGCGCTGCGCGTCGGTCAGCTGCCGGTCGAAGTTGTCGTAACCCAGTTTCGGGTTGCGGCCCACCGCGATGTGGCGCGCCTCAACCTCTTCCGGGGTCGAGAACGCGTAGTAGGCCTCGCCCGCCTCGAGCAGCTTGGCCACCACGTCGCGGTAGATCTCTTTGCGCAGCGACTGACGGTACGGGCCGTAGGGCCCGCCGACCTCCGGGCCCTCGTCCCAGTCCAGGCCGAGCCAACGCAGCGCGTCGAGCAGCGCCAGATAGCTTTCCTCGCTGTCACGTTCGGCGTCGGTGTCCTCGATGCGAAAGACGAAGGTGCCGCCGGTGTGCCGGGCATAGGCCCAGTTGAACAGCGCGGTGCGGACCATCCCGACGTGCGGGGTGCCCGTGGGCGACGGGCAGAACCTGACGCGGACTTTCGTTTCGTCGGTCACGACTTTCCCTTACGGACCACGGGATTGGACAGCGTGCCGATCCCCTCGATGGTGATGGCGACGGTGTCGCCGTCCTCGATCGGACCGACGCCGGCGGGCGTTCCGGTCAGGATCAGATCGCCCGGCAGCAGCGTCATCACGGCCGAGATCCATTCGACGATCGCGCCGATGTCGTGGATCATCAGCGAGGTCCGGCTGTGTTGCTTGACCTCGCCGTTGACCTCGGTTCGGATTTCGAGGTCCGCGGGATCGACATCGGTGACGATCCACGGCCCGACCGGGCAGAAGGTGTCGTGCCCCTTCGCCCGGGTCCACTGTCCGTCGGCCTTCTGTTGGTCGCGGGCCGACACGTCGTTGCCGATGGTGTAGCCGAGGATGCTGTCGGCGGCCTCGGCGGCCGAGACGTCCTTGCAGGGCCGGCCGATGACGGCCGCCAACTCCCCCTCGAAGTGCACCGGTGATGCGTTGGCCGGCAACCGAATCGGCACGTTCGGGCCGATGATGGCCGTGTTGGGCTTGAGGAAGATGATGGGGTCCGGTGCCGCCGGGCCGGTCAGCTCGGTCATCTCCGCGATGTGATCGGTGTAGTTCTTGCCGATGCAGACCACCTTGCTCGCCAATATCGGGGCCAGCAGCCGCACATCGGCAAGCGGCCACGACCGGCCGGTGAAGTTCGGCGCGCCAAACGGATGCTCGGCGATCTCGCGGGCGACCATTGCGGCGGGATCGGCGAGTTCGCCCTCGATGCTGACGAAGGCGACACCGTCGGGGCTGGCGATTCGACCAAGGCGCATTTCGTTGAGCCTAGTGACGGCCGCGAGCGCGGCGGCGAGGGGCATCGCACGTAAGGCCGTCGCGCAAGCCTTACCAGCATTTTCACCCGGCTGTGCAAGCATGGGGAATGCAAACGGACGCGGCCTCCACGCGCGAGCTGGGCGCGGCTGGGCGCTGGTCCATCATGGTGGTATCGCTAATCGCCACCGCGAGTTCCTTCCTCTTCATCAACGGTGTCGCGTTCCTCATTCCCTCGCTGCAATCAGCGCGCGGAATCCCGCTCGACGAGGCCGGTCTGCTGTCCTCGATGCCCAGTTGGGGCATGGTGGTCACCCTGGTGATGTGGGGCTACGTACTGGACCGGGTGGGCGAGCGACTGGTGATGGCCGCAGGCTCGGCGCTCACCGCGGTGGCGGCCTTCGCGGCGGCGTCCGCGCATTCGATGGTGCTGATGGCCGTCTACCTGTTCCTCGGCGGCATGGCCGCGGCCAGTTGCAACACCGCCGGCGGGCGGCTGGTGTCGGCGTGGTTCCCGCCGCAGCAACGCGGCCTGGCCATGGGCTTCCGCCAAACCGCGCAACCCCTCGGAATCGCCTTGGGGGCGCTGGTGATTCCGGAGTTGGCCGAGCACGGCCCCAGCTCTGGGCTCAGGTTCACCGCGTTGGCGTGCGCGTTGGGCGCGGTAGCCAGCGCGGTCGGTATCATCGATCCGCCCCGAAAGCCGCGGGCCGACGCCACCCTCTCGGAACTCGCCAGCCCGTACCGAGGATCGTTGACACTGTGGCGAATTCACGCCGTGGCGGGTCTGATGATGGTGCCGCAGACGGTAACCGTGACATTCATGCTGGTGTGGCTGATCAAGAATCTGCACTGGTCGGTCGCGGCCGCCGGCAGCCTCGTCACCCTCTCGCAGCTGCTGGGCGCGATCGGCCGCGTCCTGGTGGGCCGCTGGTCGGACCGGGTGGGATCGCGAATGCGGCCGGTCCGCATCATCGCGATCGCCGCCGCCGTCACCCTGTTCCTATTGGCCTGGGCCGACTTTCTGAACTCGGGCTATCAGGCGCCCCTGATGGTCGTGATCTCGGTGATCGCCGTGCTCGACAACGGGTTAGAGGCCACGGCCATCACCGAATTCGCCGGACCCTTCTGGAGTGGCCGCGCGCTGGGCATCCAGAACACCACCCAACGAGTGATGGCGGGCGTCGCGCCACCGCTGTTCGGCGCGCTCATCACGGCCGCGAAATATCCGAACGCGTGGATACTGTGCGGGCTGTTCCCGGTCGCAGCGGTGCCGCTGGTGCCGGCGCGGTTGCTCCCGCCCGGACTGGAAACTACAGCGCGGCGGCAATCCGTTCGCCGACTTCGGTGGTGGCGAGCCGTTCGTGCCCACGTGTCGCCAGATAGGTCTCAACGGCCCGGTCCACCCGGCTAGCGGCTTCGTCCTCACCGAGGTGGGCGAGCAGCAACGCCACCGACATGATCGCGGCGGTCGGGTCGGCGATGCCCTGACCCGCGATGTCCGGCGCGCTGCCGTGCACCGGCTCGAACATCGATGGATTGGTCCGGGTGGCGTCGATATTTCCGCTGGCGGCCAAGCCAATTCCGCCGCACACCGCCGCCGCCAGGTCCGTGATGATGTCGCCGAACAGGTTGTCGGTGACGATCACATCGAAGCGCCCGGGGTCGGTGACCATGAAAATGGTGGCGGCGTCGACGTGTTGGTAGGCGACCTCGACGCCGGGGTACTCCTCCCCGACCTCGGCGACTATCCGCGCCCACAGCTTCCCGGCGAAGGTCAGCACGTTGGTCTTGTGCACCAGCGTCAGGTGTTTGCGGCGACGCTGCGCGCGTTCGAATGCGTCGGCCACCACGCGGCGCACACCGAAGGCCGTGTTGAGGCTGACCTCGGTGGCCACCTCGTGGGGCGTGCCGGTTCGGATCGCACCCCCCGTGCCGGTGTATGGGCCTTCGGTCCCCTCGCGCACGACGACGAAGTCGATGTCGGGGTTCCCGGCGAGCGGGCTGCTCACCCCGGGATACAGCCGCCCCGGTCGCAGGTTGACGTGATGATCCAACTCAAAACGCAACCGCAGCAACAGGCCCCGCTCCAGCACGCCGCTGGGCACCGACGGATCGCCGATCGCACCGAGCAGGATGGCGTCGTGCTGGCGCAGCTCGGCGAGCACCGATTCCGGCAGCAGTTCACCGCTGGCGTGATACCGCCGGGCGCCCAGGTCGTATTCGGTCTTTTCGACGCCGGGCAGCACGGCATCGAGGACCTTAACGGCCTCGGCCGTGACTTCCGGCCCGATGCCGTCGCCGCCGATCACCGCGAGCTTCACGAAAGATCAACCACCTCAAGCTTGTTCGCGCCCACCGCCGCGCCGATCGCCGACCGCACCTCGCTCGGCACGTCCCGATCCAGCCGCAGCAGGATCGTCGCGCCCGGGCCTTCGGCGTCCTCGGACAGCTGCGCGGCTTGGATGTTCACGCCCGCCGAACCGAGCAGGGTGCCGATCTTGCCCAGCGCCCCGGGCTCGTCGGCGTAGTTGATCACGAGGTTGGTGCCCTGCGCGCGCAGATCGAAGTTGCGGCCGTTGATCTGCACGATCTTTTCCACCAACTGCGGCCCCGACAGCGTGCCGGCGACGTTGACGGCGGTGCCGTCGTGAGCGACGGCGCGGACGTCGACGACGCTGCGGTGGTTCGGACTTTCCGAGGCCGTGGTGAGCTCGGCGCTGACGCCGCGCTCTTCGGCCAGCGCCGGCGCGTTGACGAAGGTGACCGGACCCTCGACCACCGCCGAGAACAGCCCACGCAGAGCCGAAAGCTTCAGCACCTCAACGTCTTCGGACGCGAGCTCGCCGCGCACCTGAACCGACACCGATACCGGCGGCCCGTCGGACAGCGAGGCGGCAAGTACCCCGAGCTTGCGCACCAGGTCCAGCCAGGGCGCCACCTCCTCGTTGACCACACCGCCGCCGACGTTGACGGCATCGGGAACGAATTCCCCGGCCAGCGCTAGCTTCACGCTCTCGGCGACGTCGGTGCCCGCCCGGTCCTGGGCCTCGGAGGTCGACGCACCCAGGTGCGGGGTCACCACCACCTGGGGCAGCTCGAACAGCGGGCTATCGGTGCACGGCTCCTTGGCGAACACGTCGATGCCGGCCGCCCGCACGTGTCCGCTGCTCACCGCTTCGGCCAGCGCGGCCTCGTCGATCAGGCCGCCGCGGGCGGCGTTGACGATGATGACGCCCGGCTTGGTCTTCGCCAGCGCTTCCTTGCCGATCAGGCCCGCCGTCTCGGGCGTCTTCGGCAGGTGGACCGAGATGAAGTCGGCGCGGGCCAACAGGTCGTCGAGCGGCAGCAGTTCGATGCCCAGCTGCGCGGCCCGGGCCGGCGACACGTACGGGTCGTAGGCCACCAGGTGGGTGCCGAAGGCGGTCAAGCGCTGGGCGACCAACTGCCCGATCCGGCCCAGGCCCACCACGCCGACCGTCTTGCCGAAGATCTCGGTGCCGTTGAACGACGACCGCTTCCAGGCGTGCTCGCGCAGGGAGGCGTCGGCGGCCGGGATCTGCCGGGCGGCCGCCAGGAGCAGCGCCAACGCGTGCTCGGCGGCGCTGTGAATGTTCGAGGTGGGGGCGTTGACCACCAGCACGCCGCGCTCGGTCGCGGCGTCCACGTCGACGTTGTCCAGCCCCACCCCGGCGCGGGCCACGATCTTGAGCTTGGCGGCGGCCGCCAGCACCTCGGCGTCGACGGTGGTGGCCGAGCGCACCAGCAGCGCGTCGGCCTCCGGCACCGCGGCCAGCAGCTTCTCCCGGTCCGGCCCGTCCACCCAGCGCACCTCGACCTGGTCTCCCAGGGCGGCGACGGTCGATTGGGCGAGTTTGTCGGCGATCAATACAACAGGCAGATTCACCCGGCCAGCCTATCGGCTGCGTTTGACGGGCATCGACGGGCTCACCACTGCCGTAACCTGCACCGACGGCGGTTGGGCGCGGGTCGGTGAGGTCCTACGATGCGCTGATGACCAAACTCGCGATCATCTACTATTCGGCGACCGGGCATAACACCGCGATGGCGCAACGCGTGGCCGCCGCGGCCGAGTCCGCCGGCGCCGAAGTCCGCCTTCGGCACGTCGCCGAGACCCGCGACCCGGAATCGTTCGCCCAGAACCCGGCCTGGACCGCCAATTATCAAGCGACGAAGGACCTTCCGGCGGCGACGGGTGAGGACATCGTGTGGGCGGATGCGGTGATCTTCGGTTCGCCGACCCGCTTCGGTTCTCCCGCCGCGCAATTGCGCAACTTCCTGGACTCGCTGGGCGGGTTGTGGGCCGAGGGCAAGCTCGCGGACAAGGTGTACGCGGCCTTCACGTCGTCCAACACGCTGCACGGCGGTCAGGAAACCACGCTGCTTTCGCTCTACATCACGCTGATGCATTTCGGCGGCATCATCGTCCCGCCCGGCTACACCGACCCGTGCAAGTTCGTCGACGGCAATCCGTATGGGGTCAGCCTGGTGTCGACGCACGACAACATCCACGAGTTCGACGAGGCCACCGAGAATGCCCTCGAGCACTTGGCGCGCCGGGTGGTCGAGGTCGCCGGTCGGCTGGGTTCCTAACGCCGAGCGTCACGCCAGAGTGGCCGCGGGCGTCGAGCGCCGCTCTGGCGTGACACTCGACGGAAACTACGCCGTCTCGGTGATCGGCCGGTCGACCCAGCTCATGAGGTCGCGCAGCTTCTTGCCGGTCACCTCGATCGGGTGCTCGGCGTTCTCCTTGCGCAGCCGCTCGAGTTCCTTGTTGCCGCCCTCGACGTTGGCGACCAGCTTCTTGGTGAACGTGCCGTCCTGGATGTCGCGCAGGATCTCGCGCATCCGCTCCTTGGTGCCGGCGTCGATGACCCGCGGGCCCGACAGGTACCCGCCGAACTCGGCGGTGTCGGACACCGAATAGTTCATCCGGGCGATGCCACCCTCGTACATGAGGTCCACGATCAGCTTGAGCTCGTGCAGCACCTCGAAGTAGGCCATCTCCGGCGGGTAACCGGCCTCCACCATCACGTCGAAACCGGTCTTCACCAATTCCTCTGTGCCACCGCACAACACGGCCTGCTCACCGAACAGGTCGGTCTCGGTCTCGTCCTTGAAGGTGGTCTTGATGACGCCGGCGCGGGTGCCGCCGATGGCCTTGGCGTAGGACAGCGCCAGCGCCTCACCCTCTCCAGTCGGGTCCTGGTCGACCGCGATCAGGCAGGGCACGCCCTTGCCGTCCACGAACTGGCGACGCACCAGGTGCCCGGGCCCCTTCGGCGCGACCATCGCGATGGTGACGTTGCCGGGTGGCTTGATCAGGTCGAAGTGGATGTTGAGCCCGTGGCCGAAGAACAGCGCGTCGCCCTCGGAGAGGTTGGGCTCGATGTCGTTCTTGAAGATGTCGGCCTGCGCCGTGTCGGGCGCCAGCAGCATGATGACGTCGGCCCACTTGGCCACCTCGGCGGGGGTGTCGACTTCCAGGCCCTGCTCGGAGACCTTGGCCCGCGACTTCGAACCCTCCTTGAGCCCGACGCGCACCTGCACACCGGAGTCGCGCAGGCTCAGCGAGTGCGCGTGCCCCTGGCTGCCGTAACCGATCACCCCGACCTTGCGCCCCTGGATGATCGAGAGGTCGGCATCGTCGTCGTAGAACATTTCTAGTGCCACTTTTTCAATATCTCCTTGTGTATTACTTGGCCGTGGCTATTTCGCGCCCAGGCCGCGCGGACCGCGGGACAACGACACCACTCCGGACTGGACGATTTCGCGGATACCGAACGGCTCCAACACCCGCAGCAGCGCCTCGATCTTGCCGCGATCGCCGGTCGCCTCGATCGTCAGCGCCTCCGGGGATACGTCGATCACCTTGGCGCGGAACAGGTTTACCGCTTCGATCACCTGGCTGCGGCTGCCGGCGTCGGCGCGCACCTTGATCAGCGCCAGCTCCCGGGACATCGACGCGTCCTCGTCCAGCTCGACGATCTTGATGACGTTGATCAGTTTGTTGAGCTGCTTGGTGACCTGTTCGAGCGGTGTCTCGTCGCAGGCGACCACGATCGTCATGCGCGACATGTCTTTCTGCTCGGTGGCACCGACGGCCAGCGATTCGATGTTGAATCCGCGCCGCGAGAACAGCGCCGCCACCCGAGCGAGCACACCGGGTTTGTCCTCGACCAACACCGACAGCGTGTGCGTGTTCATCAGGCGTGCCCTTCGCTCTCGTCGCCGAACAGGGGACGAATGCCGCGCGCGGCCTGAATCTCGTCGTTGCTGGTGCCGGCGGCCACCATCGGCCAGACTTGCGCGTCGGCGCCGACGATGAAGTCGATCACCACCGGACGGTCGTTGATCGCGCGGGCTTGGTTGATCACGTCTTCGACGTCTTCCTCACGCTCGCAACGCAATCCGACGCACCCCAGCGCCTCCGCCAGCTTCACGAAGTCCGGGATGCGGTGCGAGTGCGTGGCCAGGTCGGTTTGCGAGTACCGCTCCTCGTAGAACAGGGTCTGCCATTGGCGCACCATGCCCAGGTTCCCGTTGTTGATCAGCGCCACCTTGATCGGCACGCCCTCGATCGCACAGGTGGCCAACTCCTGATTGGTCATCTGGAAGCAGCCGTCGCCGTCGATGGCCCACACCTCGGCCTCGGGGCGAGCCATCTTGGCGCCCATGGCCGCCGGGATGGCGAACCCCATGGTGCCCAGCCCGCCGGAGTTGATCCAGGTGCGCGGCTTCTCATAGGAGATGAACTGCGCCGCCCACATCTGATGCTGCCCAACGCCGGCGACGTACACGGCGTCCGGACCGGCGATCTGGCCCAGCTTCTCGATGACGTATTCCGGTCCGAGGCTGCCGTCGCTCTGCGGGCCGTAGCTCAGCGGGTAGGTGGACTGGACGCTGTCCAGGTAGGCCCACCATTCCGTCATGTCGATGTTGCCGGGGATGTCGTAGTGACGCAGCATGGCGGTCAGGTCGGTGATGACCGCTTTGACGTCGCCGACGATCGGCACGTCGGCGTGGCGGTTCTTGCCGATCTCGGCCGGGTCGATGTCGGCGTGAATGACTTTCGCCTCCGGCGCGAAGGTGTCGAGCTTCCCGGTGACCCGGTCGTCGAAGCGGGTGCCCAGCGCGATCAGCAGGTCGCTGCGCTGCAGCGCCGCCACCGCGGCGACCGTGCCGTGCATGCCGGGCATGCCCATGTGCTGGCGATGGCTGTCGGGGAACGCTCCGCGCGCCATCAGGGTGGTCACGACGGGAATGCCGGTCAGCTCGGCCAACTCGAGCAGTTGCTCGGTCGCCTCGCCGCGGATGACGCCGCCGCCGACGTACAGCACCGGCTTGTTGGACGCCGCGATCAGCTTGGCGGCCTCGCGGATCTGCCGGTTGTGCGGCTTGGTGTTCGGCTTGTAGCCGGGCAGATCCATGCGCGGCGGCCAACTGAACGTGCACTGGCCCTGAAGGACGTCCTTTGGGATGTCGACGAGCACCGCACCCGGGCGGCCCGAGGACGCGATGTGGAAGGCCTCGGCGATCACCTGCGGGATCTCGTCGCCGGAGCGGACCAGGAAGTTGTGCTTGGTGATCGGCATCGTGATGCCAGAAATGTCGGCTTCCTGGAACGCGTCGGTGCCGATCAGCGTGCGACCGACCTGGCCGGTGATGGCGACGACGGGCACCGAATCCATCTGCGCGTCGGCCAGCGGGGTGACCAGGTTCGTGGCGCCGGGGCCCGACGTGGCCATGCACACCCCGACCTTGCCGGTGGCGTGGGCGTAGCCGCTGGCGGCGTGGCCGGCGCCCTGCTCGTGCCGAACCAGCACGTGGCGAAGCTTTTTCGAGTCGAACAGCGGGTCATAGACCGGCAAGACCGCGCCACCGGGGATGCCGAAGATGACCTCGACGTCGAGCTCTTCCAGCGATCGGATCACCGACTGGGCGCCGGTAAGCTGCTCGGGCCCAACGCGTTTCGGCTTCTTGGCGGGGGCGGCGGCGGGAGTTTCCGCCGCGTCGGAGGCGACGTCGGCGGCACGCTGTGGCGAGGTGGCGTGCTGCCTGGTGGGTGCGCTCACTGTCTTTTGTCCTTATTCACTCTGGGAGTCTCGCTGGGGCAACAAAAAACCCCCGACAGCTCTTCTGCTGCACGAGGGTTGCGCGTTGGTCTGGATAGCTTCAAATGCCGAGAGGCTAGTCAGGCACCAACGCGCCGACTAATTACTACGAGCATCCCGGGCTGTCCGGCGGTATCCATAACGTCCGACGGTAGCCTTCGCACAGCTCAGCAGTCAAATCCGCTACCGCCCGCTCGCGCGGAGGTCCGGTGCATCGCGACGGGTGAAATGATGGTCGGGTGGCTACCGGTTCGTCTTCGAACACACCCGTCGTGATCAAGGTGTCGCCGATCGCGCACCTGGCGGTCGGATTCACCACGCTGGGGTTGCTGATACCGGTGATGCTGTGGCCGCCCTCGGCGCCGCTGCTGCTGATTCCCCTGCTGCTGTCGGCCATGATCGTGCGGCTGCGCACCGTCGCCGACGACAAAGGCGTGACCGTCCGAACGCTGCTGGGCAGCCAGACGGTGCCGTGGGACGAGATCGACGGGCTGCGCTTCCACCGCGGCTCCTGGGCCCGCGCGCACCTCAAGAGCGGCGCGGAGCTGCGCCTGCCCGCGGTGACGTTCGCGACGCTTCCGGAGCTGACGCAGGCCAGCGCGGGACGCGTGCCCAACCCCTATCAGTGACGGTCAGGCGATCGGGTTGACCCCGTTGAGCAGCACCCACACGGCGATGCCGGCGGCGATGCCGACCAGCAGGGCGACGAACGACCCGATGAAGGGCCGGTGGGCCCAGCCCCGGCGCGCGTCCAGACCGTAGCGGCCGGGTCCGCACAGGATGACCGCGACGGCCAGGACGATCAGCGTGATCTGGTATTCGTGGCCGTCCGGCAGGAAGTAGGTGAAGGTGTGCGGATGCGGGCGGGCCGTGATGGTGGCCAGCATGCCGTTGATCAGGAACGCCAGCGCACCCGCCGCGGCCACCGGGGTGAACAGCCCCAGGATCAGCAGCACGCCCGCGACGAGCTCACCGCCGGCGCTGACGTAGGCCAGGATGTCGGCGTGCTGGTAGCCGACGTCGGACAGCGAGTTCTTGAACCCGCCGACGCCGGAGCCGCCCCACCAGCCGAACAGCTTCTGCAGCCCGTGCGCCGCAAGCACGACCCCGAGGCCGACCCGCAAGATCAGCAAACCCAGGTGCTGGGTTCCGCGCCGGCCGACTTCGTGCAACCGGCCGTGGTGTTCGTCCCCGTCGATCTCGGCGGGCTCGGCGGCCGCGTGCCGGGACTCCTGCGGCTGCACGTAGGGCAGGGGCTCCTGCTGATCGAGCACGTGGTAACCCGCCGCCCGGGACCCGGCCGCGCCGGCGTGGTCACCCATGTAGGGGATGACGGTGGTGGTTCCGGTGGAGGGGTTGAAGTCGCCGGGGTAACCGACGGGCGTCAAGTCGTCTTCGGGGTCGACCACGCGCGCCGTGGCGGGCCGTCCCGGGGTTGGCTCCGGGGATTCACCGGGCCGCTGCCAATGTCCGTCATTCGGTTGACTGGTCACGGGTGTCAGGGTAAGGGCAGTTGGCGCTGAATTGGGGATTTGAGCGGCGCTTTCGCCAGGCAATCGCCTGTTTGCCCGCCAAACAAGCCCGGATTGGCCGTGCGGGACGCTGCGGGCGGTCGAAAACGGCCGAATCCGGCGGCTTCCGGCCGCCGAGAAACGGGTGCCGAGCATGCCGCCCCAGGCGGCCCGGCGCATGCGTGTGGCGGCGGCGGGCGCACTATCCGTAGCCTGTCGGTCATGCGACTACGGCGCTCGGTTCGGTGCGGGATCGCCGCGCTCTGCGCGACGATGCTGGTCGCGAGCGGGTGCGCGCGGTTCAACGACGCGCAATCGCAGCCGTTCACCACCAACCCCGAGCTCAAGCCCCAACCCAGCTCGACGCCTCCCCCGCCGCCGCCGCTGCCACCCACGCCCTTCCCGAAGGCGTGCCCGGCGCCGGGCGTCATGCAGGGCTGCCTGGAGAGCACCAGCGGCCTGATCATGGGGCCGGACAGCAAAACCGCGCTCGTCGCCGAGCGCACCACCGGCGCCGTCAAGGAGATCTCGGTCAGCGCCGAGCCGAAGGTGAAGATGGTCATCCCGGTCGACCCGTCCGGGGACGGCGGCCTGATGGACATCGTGCTGTCGCCGACCTACACCCAAGACCGGCTGATGTACGCCTACGTCAGCACGCCGACCGACAATCGGGTGATCCGGATCGCCGACGGCGACATCCCCAAGGACATCCTCACCGGGATCCCCAAGGGCGCGACCGGCAACAGCGGGGCACTGATCTTCACCAGCCCCACCACGTTGGTGGTGATGACCGGCGACGCGGGTAACCCCGCGGCGGCTGCCGACCCCAAATCGCTGGCCGGCAAGGTCCTTCGGATCGAGCAGCCGACCACCATCGGTCAAGCGCCGCCGACGACGGCGCTGTCTGGTGTGGGCTCCGGCGGCGGCCTGTGCATCGACCCGGTGGACGGCTCGCTCTACGTCGCCGACCGCACGCCGACGGCGGACCGGTTGCAGCGCATCACCAAAGCCTCGGAGGTCTCCACGGTGTGGACCTGGCCGGACAAGCCCGGGGTGGCCGGCTGCGCCGCGATGGACGGGACCGTGCTGGTCAACCTCATCAACACGAAGCTGACGGTGGCCGTGCGGCTGGCTCCGGCGACGGGCGCGGTCACCGGCGAACCCGACGTGGTGCGCAAGGACACGCACGCCCACGCGTGGGCGCTGCGGATGTCGCCGGACGGAAACGTCTGGGGCGCAACGGTCAACAAGACCGCCGGGGACGCCGAAAAGCTCGACGACGTGGTGTTCCCGCTGTTCCCGCAGGGCGGCGGCTTCCCGCGCAACAACGACGACAAGACCTAGCGAAAGCTAGGCCTTCGTCAACCCTGCCCGCAGGCGGCCAGCACCAGTTCGCGCACCCGCGCCGCGTCGGCCTGCCCGCGGGTGGCCTTCATCACCGCGCCGACGATCGCGCCCGCCGCGGCCACCTTGCCGCCGCGGATCTTTTCCGCCACATCGGGATTGGCGGCCAGCGCCTCATCGACCGCCGCCTGGGTCACCGAATCGTCGCGCACCAGCTCGAGACCGCGGCCGCTCATCACCTGCTCGGGGTCGCCCTCGCCGGCCAGCACCCCCTCCACGACCTGGCGGGCCAGCTTGTTGGACAGCTTGCCCTCGTCCACCAGGGCGATCACCGCGGCGACCTGAGCCGGCGTGATGGCCAGTTCGTCCAAGCTGATGTTGGCCTCGTTGGCCTTCTGCACCAAGAAGTTTCCCCACCAGGCGCGCGCCTGCTCGCTGGCGGCGCCATGCTTGACGGTCTCGGTGACCAGTTCCACGGCGCCAGCGTTGACCAGATCGCGCATCACCTCGTCGGAAACGCCCCATTCCTGCTGGATTCGCTTGCGGCTCAGCCACGGTAGCTCCGGGATGGTGTGGCGCAGCTGGTCGACCAACTCGCGACTGGGCGCGACGGGTTCCAGGTCGGGCTCGGGGAAATAGCGGTAGTCCTGAGCGGTCTCCTTCGCGCGGCCCGGGCTGGTGTATCCCGCCTCGTGAAAGTGTCTGGTCTCCTGGATGATCCGGCCGCCGGACGCGAGCACGGCTGCCTGCCGCTGCATTTCGTAACGGACCGCGACCTCAACGCTTTTCAGCGAGTTGACGTTCTTGGTCTCGGTGCGGGTGCCGAACTCGGTGGTTCCCGTCGGCATCAGCGACACGTTGGAATCGCAACGCATCGAGCCCTGGTCCATCCGGACATCGGATACGCCCAAGGCGCGCAACAGGTCTCGCAAGGCGGTGACGTATGCGCGGGCGATCTGCGGCGCCCGGGCGCCGGCGCCGACGATGGGCTTGGTCACGATTTCGATCAGCGGCACGCCGGCGCGGTTGTAGTCGAGCAGCGATGTCGTCGCGCCGTGGATGCGGCCGGTCTCGCTGCCCAGGTGGGTCAGCTTGCCGGTGTCTTCCTCCATGTGCGCGCGCTCGATCTCGACCCGCCAGGTGGTGCCGTCTTCGAGCGGCGCGTCCAGGTAGCCGTTGATGGCGATCGGCTCGTCGTACTGGGAGATCTGGTAGTTCTTCGGCATGTCCGGGTAGAAGTAGTTCTTCCGGGCGAAGCGGCACCACGGCACGATCTCGCAGTTCAGCGCCAACCCGATCCGAATGGCCGATTCCACCGCGGTGCGGTTGAGCACCGGCAGCGACCCCGGCAGTCCGAGGCACACCGGGCAGACCTGGGTGTTGGGTTCGGCGCCGAACGCGGTGGAGCAGCCGCAGAACATCTTGGTGACCGTCGACAGCTCGACGTGCACCTCGAGGCCGAGGACGGGGTCGAAACGGGCGATGACCTCGTCGTAATCCATGAGATCGGCACTGGCGGCAACACTCATGCCGTCGATCGTAGTGGTGACCGCGAGCGCGGCGGAGCCGGGCGAAGCGGGTCACCACCATCAGACCCAGTGGTGACCGCGAGCGCGGCGGAGCCGGGCGAAGCGGGTCACCACCATCAGACCCAGTGGTGACCGCGAGCGCGGCGGAGCCGGGCGAAGCGGGTCACCACCATCAGACCCAGTGGTGACCGCGAACGCGGCGGAGCCGGGCGAAGCGGGTCACCACCATCAGACCCAGTGGTGACCGCGAGCGCGGCGGAGCCGGGCGAGCTCAGGGCCAGTGCGGCGAGCGTGACACCGGAAATCGGCTGGGCACTGCACCCCTGCCCGGGAACATATCCGCCAGCACGGCCGCCATCTCGAGGTAACAGCGCCGGCTTTCCTTGCTCAGTCGATCTAGTTCGATCTGCTTGCCTTCGTGGATGTGCCGATCGAACGGCAGCACCACCGTCGCGGCGACGCGCGCGGACAATCGGTCGATTTCGTTGGCGGCCAACACCTCCACTTTGGCCGGCTCGACGTGGTTGACCGCCAGGATCGTGCACCGCACCAAAGCCTGATATCCGTTGTTGCCCAACCAATCCAGCGTGGTCGCCGTCTTTCGTATCGCATCGATCGAGGTGCTGGTCACCACGACCAGCGCCCGCGCCTCGGGCAAGACGGCGTCCATCACGCCCGAGTTGAGCGCCTTGGCGCAGTCCAACAGCACCACCGAGTAGTGGTTGCGCAGCAGGGAAAACGCTTTGACCACGTCGTGGCGCTCGAGCCGCCAGTCAGTGTGCGCGTAGTCCGGCAGGCCGAGCACTTCCAGGCCGAAATTGTTCATGTAGGTGTGCGCGCGGATGTCCGCGTAACTCGTGGCCGTCTTATCGGTGAGCAGGTCCGCCATGCCCAGCGGGTTCGGCCGGCCATGCCGCTCGGCCAGGTCCCCGGCGTCGATGTCGACGGCCACTATCCGGTCATGACGCACCTCGGCGAACGTCGACCCGAGCGCCTCCACCACCGCCGTCTTGCCGACGCCGCCCTTGAGGTTGAGAACGGCGATGGGAAACGCGCCGCCCACGTCCACGCGGATCCGGTCGCGCAGGTCGTCCATGTACTGCGCGGCCTTGCCGGGACCGAGGTCGACCCCGGTCACCCGGTGGATCACGTCGCGCCAGTTGAAGCCCGCAGAAGCGCTGGGGTCGCCCTGCTCGAGCCCGTCGAGCGCCGTGCCGCCCGCCGGCCTCGGTGCGCGCGGTCGTGGAACTAAACGCTCAGGTCGAGCCGGTGTTTTCGGCCGGGGCAGGGACGGCATCGCCCGATAGGACTGCGGCATGGTGGCCGCCCTGGAGTCGACGTCGCGCCAGCTGGGGGCGCGCTGCGGACGAACCGGCGGGCGCGGCGGCCCCGCCGACGACGCGGGCTGCTGAACGTCTCCGCGAATCGAACCGCGGTTGCGCATACCCCCCGTATAACCCCCGTCAAGCGGTTCGGAAACCACGAATCCGGGCCGGCGCGTCGAAACCGGCAAATTACGGCGGTGTCGGCCGCGCCTCAGCCGAAGAAGGCGGCGGCGTCGTCGTAGCGACTCTCGGGTACCAGCTTGAGTTGGCGCACCGCGTCGGCCAGCGCCACCCGCCCGATGTCCTGCCCCCGCAGCGACACCATCTGGCCGTACTCCCCCGCGTGTGCGGCGTCGGCGGCGTTGACGCCGAACCGCGTGGCCAGCACCCGGTCATACGCCGTCGGCGTGCCCCCGCGCTGGACATGGCCCAGCACGGTCACCCGGACGTCCTTGTTGATCCGCTTCTCCACCTCGGCGCCCAGCTGCGCGGCGACACCGGTGAACTTTTCGTGGCCAAACTCGTCAAGTCCGCCCTCGCGCAACGAGATTGAACCCGGTACGGGTTTGGCTCCCTCGGCGACCACGCAGATGAAGTGCGAATCCCCGCGCTGGAAGCGGCGTTTGACGAGCCGGCACACCTCCTCGACGTCGAAGGGCTGCTCGGGAATCAGCGTCATGTGCGCGCCGGACGCCAGGCCGGCGTTCAGCGCGATCCAGCCGGCGTGCCGGCCCATCACCTCGACCAGCATCACCCGCTGATGCGATTCGGCGGTGCTGTGCAGCCGGTCGATGGCGTCGGTGGCCACCGTCAGCGCGGTGTCGTGACCGAAAGTGACGTCGGTGCAGTCGATGTCGTTGTCGATGGTCTTCGGCACGCCGACGACCGGCACGTTTTCCTCCGACAGCCAGTGCGCGGCGGTCAGGGTGCCTTCACCGCCGATGGGGATGAGCACATCGATGCCGTTGTCGTCCAACGTCTGCTTGATCTGGTCCAGCCCGGCGCGCAGTTTGTCCGGGTGCACCCGGGCGGTGCCCAGCATCGTGCCGCCCTTGGCCAGCAGCCGGTCGTTGCGGTCGTCGTTCTGCAGTTGGATGCGCCGGTTTTCCAGCAACCCGCGCCACCCGTCCTGAAACCCGACCACCGACGAGCCGTACCGGGCGTCGCAGGTGCGCACCACGGCCCGAATGACGGCGTTCAGCCCCGGGCAATCGCCGCCTCCGGTGAGAATTCCGATCCGCATGCCCTTATCTTGCCCTGCGCGCCACCGGCACGGCAGCGAAAGTCAGATGGCCGACGGCAGCGGCCCGCGGGCGGCCTCGTAGGCGGCGCCGACGCGGTAGAGGCGGTCGTCGGCCAGCGCGGGCGCCATGATCTGCAGGCCGACCGGCAGGTCGTCGTCGGGCGACAGCCCCGATGGCACCGACATGCCGCAGTGGCCGGCCAGATTCAGTGGCAGCGTGCACAGGTCGAACAGGTACATCGCCAGCGGATCGTCCACCTTCTCCCCCAACGGGAAGGCGGTGGTCGGCGTCGCGGGCGACACCACCACGTCGACGGACTCGTACGCCCGGTCCAGGTCGCGCGCGATCAGTGTGCGCACCTTCTGCGCCTGGTTGTAATAGGCGTCGTAGTAACCTGCCGACAGCGCGTAGGTGCCGATCATGATGCGCCGCTTGACTTCCGGTCCGAATCCGGCGGCGCGGGTCAGCGCCATCACTTCCTCGGCGCTGTGCGTGCCGTCGTCGCCGACGCGCAGCCCGTAGCGCATGGCGTCGAAGCGGGCCAGGTTGCTCGATACCTCCGAGGGCAGGATCAGGTAGTAGGCGGCCAGCGCGTATTCGAAGTGCGGGCAGTCCACCTCGCTCACCTCGGCGCCCAGTTCGGTCAGTTTCGCGACGGCGGCCTCGAACGAGGCCAGCACCCCCGGCTGGTAGCCGTCGCCGCGCAACTGCTTCACCACGCCGACGCGCACGCCCTTGAGGTCCCCCGCCGCCCCGGCCCTGGCGGCGCCGACGACATCGGGCACCGACGCCTCGACGGAGGTGGAGTCGCGGGTGTCGTGACCGGCGATCACCTGGTGCAGCAGCGCGGTGTCCAGCACGGTGCGCGCGCACGGGCCGCCCTGATCCAGCGACGACGCACACGCCACCAGGCCGTAGCGCGACACGGTGCCGTAGGTGGGTTTGACCCCGACCGTCGCGGTCAGCGCCGCAGGCTGCCGGATGGAGCCGCCGGTGTCGGATCCGATGGCCAGCGGCGCCTGGAACGCGGCCAGCGCCGCCGCGCTGCCGCCGCCGGAGCCGCCGGGCACCCGGTCGAGGTTCCATGGGTTGCGGGTCGGACCGTAGGCGGAGTTCTCCGTCGAGCTGCCCATGGCGAACTCGTCCATGTTGGTCTTGCCCAGGATCGGGATCCCCGCGGCGCGCAACCGCGTGGTGACGGTGGCGTCGTAGGGCGAACGCCAGCCCTCGAGGATCTTGGACCCGCAGGTGGTGGGCATGTCGACGGTGGTGAACACGTCCTTGAGCGCAAGCGGCACCCCGGCCAGCGGCGACGGCAGGCGCTCGCCCGCGGCCACCGCCTCGTCGATCACGGCCGCCGCCCCCAACGCCTCGTCGGCGGCCACGTGCAAGAAGGCGTGGTACCGGTCGTCGGTCGCGGCGATCTGGTCCAGGCACGCCTGGGTGACCTCGACCGACGACAGCTCCTTGGCGGCGATTCGCGCGCCCAGGGTCGCCGCGTCGGATCGGATGATCTCGTTCACTCGCTGTCCCCCAGGATCTGCGGCACCGCGAAGCGGCCGTCGGCGGCCTCGGGCGCCTCGGCCAGCGCTTCGGATTGGGTCAGGCAGGGGGTCGGCTCGTCCGGGCGGGTGACGTTCACGTCCTTGAGGGGGTTGTCGGTCGCTTCGACGCCGGTGACGTCGACCGCCTGCACCTGGCTGACGTGGGTGAGGATGGCGTCGAGCTGGCCGGCGAAGCTGTCCAGCTCGGCATCGGTCAGCGCCAGGCGGGACAGCCGCGCCAGGTGCGCCACCTCGTCGCGGGAGATTCCAGACACGATCCGAAAGCCTAGCCGCGAGGGTGCGGCCGGGTTCAGGCCCGCCGGTTATCCGCAGAAATGCAGTGGACACCTCGCTGTGCGACAGTGTTGGCCGTGCCGTCCTATCTATTGCGCATCGAGCTGGTCGACCGCCCAGGCAGCCTGGGCTCGCTGGCCGTGGCGCTCGGTTCGGTGGGCGCCGACATCTTGTCGCTCGACGTGGTGGAGCGCAGCTCGGGGTACGCGATCGACGACCTGGTGATCGAGCTGCCGCCGGGGGCAATGCCGGACACGCTGATCACCGCGGCGGAGTCGCTTGCGGGTGTGCGGGTGGACAGCGTGCGTCCGCACACCGGGCTGCTCGAAGCCCATCGCGAACTGGAGCTGCTCGACCACGTCGCCGCGGCCGGCGACAGCGCGTCGCGGTTGCAGGTGCTGGCCAACGAGGCGCCCCGGGTGCTGCGCGTCAGTTGGTGCACCGTGGTGCGCGGTGCGGGCGACGAGCTTCAGCGCCTGGCGTCCAGCCGGGGCGCGCCGGAGACGCGGGCGGTTTCGGCCCCGTGGCTCCCGATCGAACGCGCCGCGACGTTGGACGGCGCCGCCGAGTGGGTGCCGCAGGCGTGGCGCGACATGGACACCACGATGGTCGCCGCCCCGCTGGGGGACCCGCACACGGCGGTGGTGCTGGGGCGCCCGGGCCCGGAGTTTCGGCCGTCGGAGGTGGCCCGCCTGGGCTACCTGGCCGGCATCGTGGCCACGATGCTGCGCTGATCCCCGGGATCAAACTGCCGAACGTGACCTCCTTTTCAGCTGCCGGACCCCGGTAGGGTTGAGGGGAGTTGCCGGTCGATGACGGCCTCGCGCTCGTCCGGGGAGGAGGGCGACAGTGACGGAGACAGCAGCGCCACCGCAGCGGCTAGACCCCCGCAACTTGCTAAGCGAATGGGCTAACGCTTCAGACGAGTGGGTGCGCTACATCGTCCGACACGTAATACAGGGTGGCGGCCCGCTCGGAAGAGACGAGGAGACCGACGCATACGCACTCTTTCGGCAGGAGAAGGCCTTCGATAAGCGCGAGCTGCCAGTGGAGCAGCCGTTGGCCACCTTCGAAGACGAAGATGAGGCGATCGAGCGCCTTCAGCTGACTTCCCTCTCCGGTGTCACTGGTGTCAATGCCCTAGTTGAAGGCAGCGTCATCGAACCGCACGAAGGGCTGACGATTCTGTTCGGGGAGAACGGCACCGGCAAGACCGGGTACTCCCGGATCTTCAAGGCCCTCGCAGCGAGCCGCACTGCCGACACGATCCTGGGCGACATAGAAGCGACCTCACCGCGGGCTATGTCTGCACTGGTCGGTTACACGCTCGGTTCCGAGTCGAGGACGTATACCTGGACAGGCCAACAGGGTGTGATCCCGTTCACGAGGATCTCGATTTTCGACAGCCCATGCGTCAGCTTCCACGTCGATGACGATCTCGAATACGTCTATGTCCCAGCCGCATTGGCGTTGTTTAATCATGTGATCTCGGGTATCAAGTCGGTACAGGCGCACATCGAACAGGCCGTCCGGGACCTGCGATCAGGATCCACAGGAATTTTGTCTCGGTTTCCGCGGGGCGCGACCGTATACCCGCTCATAGAGACACTTGGAGCCGCCACTGATCTGGAGCAATTAAGGGCAGCAGCGGACCCCGATACGAACGTCGACACCCGCATCGCCGAGCTGCGCCGTACGGTCGCGGCGTTGGAAGCGGACACCATCGGCGCCGAGATCAAGCTCCAGCAACACGTCCAGCACATCCTGGCCCTGGCGTCGACGGCCGGCAGCGTGGTGGCCGAGTTCAATGTTGCCGAATACAACCGCGAGCTAGTGACGCTGGCCGGCCTCGAGGATGATTACCGCACCTTCCGAACGACGCTGTTTGAGGCGGCCGATCTTCCCGCCGCGCCCGAAGAAACGTGGAGCACCTTTATTTCGTCTGGGGAGAGCTACCAGGCGCACCTTGTCGCCGTGGGATCGCACGATGCGGACAGGTGTCTGTACTGCCGGCAGCCGCTGGGCGACGCGGCACGGGCCCTAATCGGCAAGTACTCCGAATACCTGGAAGACAAGATTGCAGTCGATATCGCCGCTTCGAAGACGCGGCTGGGTGCGCTGACCGAAGGGGTTACCTCTATTGAGGTCGGCGAGGCCTCCACGTTCGCCAAGGACTACGCCGCCGCCGAAGACAAGCCACAGTTCCACGCCGAGCTTGACCGCACCCTGGCCACCATCGCCGAGCTAACCGAGCATATTCGGTCCGCGTCGGCGATTGAGCCGGCCTTGGTCGAGCACGCCGCGGCAAGCGCGGCAGTGCTAGCCGCGGCGCTGGCGAACACCACACGGGTGCTGGGGGAGTTGAGAAAACAAGCAGCAACGCGGGCTGAAACTCTGAGAGAGAAAAAGAGGGAGCTGATCGAGCTCGAGGCTGCGGCCGAGTTAACGAAGTCCTGGACACTCATCGAGTCGCACGTGCGTGACGCGAAACAGGCCGACCGCTTGACGCTGCTAGCCAAGCCGATGTCCGGCCTACTACGCGCAGTCACGGCGCTGGCAAAGACCGCAAGCGATCAAATGATCAACGAGAGCTTCGACTCGCTTTTCCACGAAGAATGCACGGCCCTTCGCGCGCCCGAGCTACAGGTGGAGTTTGTCGGCCGCCAAGGGCGCGCACAACGCCGCAAGGTCCTGACCGGGAAGGTTAAGCCATCTAAGGTGCTCTCTGAAGGCGAGCAGAAGGTGCTCGCAATGGCGGATTTCCTAGCGGAGGCGCGCCTCGCCGGGATAAACGCGCCGGTTATTTTCGATGATCCTGTGTCGAGTCTCGATCACCGACGTATCAGCGAAGTCGCACAGCGCATCGCGTCTCTCGCCGAGACGACGCAGGTCATCGTGTTCACCCACGACATCTTCTTCGCGACCACTCTGCTACTTCTTATGGAGCAAACCAAGCGGTGTTCGTACTTCCAAGTGACCGACGAGGATGGCGCAGGACAGATCACGCGGGCTACCGGGCCACGTTGGGACAACTTGAGCAACCTCAAAAAGAACATTAACGAGACCATTCAGGCGGCCAAGTCCCAACAGGGAGATGCCCGGGCCGCGCTTGTCAGAACCGGCTACAACTGGATCAGGTCATGGTGTGAGGTGTTCACCGAGACAGAGCTGCTTCAAGGCGTCACTCAGCGCTACCAACCAAACGTGCGTATGACCAACCTGACGAAGATAAAGTCCGGCGCGCTCCCCGCAGCAATCGAGACTGTCAACCGCATCTTCGAGGAAGCGTGCCGCTATATAGACGGCCACTCGCAACCGCTGCCGAGCCTTGGCGTCAGCCCTACGCTCGCGGCTCTAGAAGGTCACTGGGCCGAACTTACCGAAGCTAGAACCACATATAACGCCGCTGCCGGCTAGCCCCTCCTACTGTCAGAGCACTCTCCACCACTCATCGATACGAGTTAGTGTTGCCCGGATTTCGAGCCGCCACCACCGGGTCGTCGTCCTCCCATAGCAGCAGCTGACGCACCGCGGGACGCGGCCCATAGGGCCGGAGCATGGTGCTGGCCGGACGCGGGCGAACCCGCTGCGGCCACCAGAACCAGCGACCGAGAATCCTTGCGACAGAAGGGGTCATGAACGAGCGCACGATCAGCGTGTCGAACAGCAAGCCGAGGCCGATCGTGGTGCCGATCTGGCCGAGCACCTGGAATCCGCTGAACACGAACGCACACATGGTGACCGCGAAGACGATGCCGGCGGAGGTGACCACCGATCCGGAGCCCGCCATCGCCCGGATGATGCCGGTGTTCAAGCCGGCGTGTATTTCTTCCTTGAACCGGGAGATCAGCAGCAGGTTGTAGTCGGACCCGACCGCCAACAGCAGGATCACCGCCAGCGCGAGCACCACCCAGTACAGCTGGATGCCGAAGAGATACTGCCACACCAGGACTGACAGCCCGAACGAGGCGCCCAACGAAAGGGCCACCGTGCCGACGATGACCAGCGCGGCGATCAGGCTGCGGGTGATGATCATCATGATCAGCAGGATCAGGCTCAGCGCGGCGAACGCCACGATCATCAGGTCGTACTTGGCGCCGTCCTGAATGTCCTTGTACGTCGCGGCGGTTCCGCCCAGATAGACTCCCGCGTCCGCCATCGGCGTGCCCTTGAGCGCCTCGTGCGCCGCCTTGGCCATGGGATCGATGTGCGAAATGCCCGCGGGCGTGGCCGGATCGCCCTCATGCGTGACGATCATGCGAGCGGCCTTGCCGTCCGGCGAGAGGAACAGTTTGAGCCCGCGCTTGAAGTCGGGGTTGTTGAACACCTCGGGCGGCAGATAGAACGTGTCGTCGTTCTTGGCCGCGTCGAACGCCCGCCCCAACGCCGTCGCGTTGTCGATCGCGGCAGCGGTCTGCGCGTAAATGCCGGACAGCGTGGCGTAATTGGCCAGCGTCAGATCGCGATTGGTCTGCTGGCTGTCGATCTGCGGCGGTATCAGCGCCACCAGTTTCGGCTGCAGCGCGTCGAGCTGGTCGAGGGAGGCCGTGAGGTTTTCGAACTTCTCGGTGAGCTGATCGATGCCGTCGAGCGCGTCGAACAGCGAGCGGAACGCGAAGCAGACCGGGATGTCGTAACAGTGCCGCTCCCAATAGAAGTAGCTGCGGACCGGCCGGAAGAAGTCGTCGAAGTTCGCGATCTTGTCGCGCAGATCCTGGATCGTGCCGAGCGTGTCGTGGAAGCTCTGCGTCTCGTCGTGGGTGGTGTTGGCGAGTTGCTGCTGCAATACGTATTGCTGCCTCAAGATGTTGATGGTCTTGTTCAGCTCGTTGGCCTGCTTGAGGGCGTCGTTGGCCCGATCTTGTTGGTAGGTCAGGTTTTCCTGCTGCGCCGCGCTGGAATTGCTGACCACGAACGCGAGCGAGCTGTGCACCAGCGGGGTGCCCAAGGGCCGGGTGATGGTCTGCACCTGCGCCACGCCGGGAACGTGGAACACCGCCTTGGCCACCTTGTCCAGGATGAGCATGCTTTCTGGGTTGCGCATGTCGTGATCGGTTTCCACCATGAGCAATTCGGGCTCGAGCCGGGCCCGCGAGAAATGCTTCTCGGCCGCGGTGTACCCGATGTTGGCCGGCGCGCTGGCGCTGGTGGGGCTGATCGCCTTGCCCGGGTACAAGACCAGTTACGACACCCGCCCCTACATGCCCGCC